>JAKSSM010000179.1 GCA_024403065.1 Clostridia bacterium
TCATTTTTATCGGTTAGTTTTCTTAGTATCTCTTCCATGCTTTCACCATTGAATTATAATTTGCTGTTCTGACAATAGTCCTATAGCCTCAACCTAGGCTCGAGACAAGAGAACTACTGTCTCCACGTGTGTTGTTCCTGGGAACATGTCAAATGGAGTTGCTTCAATAAAACTGTATCCGTTTTCTTCGAGATACTTTACATCTCTTGCAAGTGTTCCCGGGTCACATGAAATATATGAAATCTTCTTTGGTTTTGCAGTAATTACTGCATCTAAAAGATCCTTTTCACATCCTGCTCTTGGTGGATCGAGGATGATATAGTCTGCACTTTCAAGCTTTATTTCAGGTTCCTTTTCTACAAGCTCATTTACTTCATTAGGCTTCATGAGTTTTGTAAGACCAAGCATGGCAGGAAGTTCTGTTTCTGCTTTTCCTGTAATATATCTTGCATTTACAATTCCATTGATTACTGCATTACGGTTGGCATCGATTACTGCAGGCTTTACACTTTCTATACCGATTACACGACCTTTTACATCTGTAAGGGTAGTTCCTGAGATTTCAGCCATTTTCTTTAAAGCAAAAATTCCGATTGTTCCTACACCACAGTAAAGGTCAAGAACTGTTTCATCTCCTTTGAGATCAAGATATGATATTGCCTTATCATAGAGCTTTACCATAGTCTTTCTGTTTACCTGATAGAAGGAGAGAGGGGATACTTCAAACTGAAGTCCTGCTACCTCATCCAGGATGGTTTTCTTTCCAGCGATACATCTGTCATCCACGTAGAAACTTTCAAGAGTGTTTCCACAGGCGTCATCCATATCATATGCAAGACTTATCCAGTCGTAGTCAGCTTTACCTTTTCTGTTTATTACAACCATAGTTTCTTCGTCTGTTGTACGGATTACCATGGTACCAATTACATTCTTCTGTTTCTGCTTCTTTAAAAAGGCTCTTAAGGAATCGCAGATTGCCATTGCTCTGTCATTCTGAATCTGGCATACTCTGCAGTCTACTACCATATTGCTCTTTCTTTCCTTGAAACCAACCATATCGTTATATACGAAAACCTTTGCTTTGTTTCTGTAGTGAGCTGTGTCATCTGATGGGACGATAGGGTTGACGGATGGATTCTTTATACCTGCAAGTCTTTCAAGTTTATCCTTGACCTGCTTTTCCTTAAGATAGAGCTGGGCATCATAGTTCAGTTTTCCGTATCCGCAGCCACCGCATTTATCGATATTTGGACATATGGAATCACTTAAATATGGAGTCTCCTTAAGTACCTGTACTACTTTTCCTTTTGCATAGTTCTTCTTTACTTCTGTAATACCTGCGCGAACGGTCTCACCATATACTCCTTTTTCAACAAAAACTGTAAAAGGTGGTTTTCCTTCTTCAAGCGTTACTTTTCCAAGACCCATGCCTTCTTTTGTCATATCTATAATATCAAGTTCATAAAAATCGCCTTTTTTCATTGTTTTCACCTCATCTCGATTATATCAAATTACCGCAATATATTAAAGTTAAAAACTTGAAAAGCTCTCGGTTTATTGGTAGAATAGGATGGTTAATATTTTATGTGAGGTAATTATGGACTATAAAAAATTAGCGGATCTTATTTATCCGGACGTAACAGAAACAATTGAAGATTTAGAAAAAAGATTCCCAAAGAGAAATCTCCCAGAAGGAGCAAAGGTAACAAGACTTGGACCTAGCCCTACTGGATTCATTCACCTTGGTAACCTCTATGGTGCCTTTGCTGATGAAAGACTTGCTCATCAGTCAGGTGGAGTTTTCTTCTTAAGAATTGAAGATACAGATGACAAGAGATATGTTGAAGGTGCAGTAGAGATTATCATCAATTCCTTAAGATTCTTCGGAATCAACTTCGATGAAGGTGCAACAATGAATGGTGATATCGGTATCTACGGTGACTACACTCAGTCAAACCGTGGAGATATCTACAAGGTTGTAGCTAAGCATTTCATCGAAATGGGTAAGGCATATCCATGCTTTATGACAGCAGAAGAAATTGAAGAAATCCATAAAAAGCAGGCTGAAACAAATGAAAACCCTGGTGTATACGGAAAGTGGGCAAGATGCAGAGACCTTTCCTACGAAGAAGTTGAAGAAAACCTCAAGAAGGGTATGCCATTTGTAATCCGTCTCCGTTCAACAGGAGATATGAGTCTTCCTGAGGAAGAATTAAGAAGATTCAAGGTTTATGATGCTATCCGTGGAGAACTTGACATGCCATGGAATGATCAGGATGTAGTAATGCTCAAGCAGACTGGAATCCCAACATATCACTTTGCTCATGTTTGTGACGACCACTTTATGAGAACAACTCATGTAGTACGTGGTGCTGAATGGCTTCCATCACTTCCAATT
>JAKSSM010000018.1 GCA_024403065.1 Clostridia bacterium
ATGAGTCCGACAGCGTCGTCAAGCGCTACAATTGGAAGAAGCAGATCAGTTAAAGGACCTTTTGCCTTATACTGTCTTACAACCATAAGAGTTGATGCTGGAGCTGTTGCTGATGCAATTGCCCCTAGAGTAATTGCTGCTGGCAGTGAAAGCCATTCCGGGAATATGAAGTGAAGAGCAATAAGGACAATGTCAACAAGTACCGTTGCACATACTGCCTGAACTATACCGACTACAAATGCCTGTTTACCTGTTTCCTTAAGCTGTGAAAGTCTGAATTCATTTCCAATTGAGAAGGCTATAAAACCTAATGCAATATCTGATATGAATCCAAGCTGTTTTATTGAATCATAATCAACAAATCCAAGCCCTGGTATTCCTAGAAGTCCAAGTACACATGGTCCTATTACAATACCAGCAAGAAGATATGCTGTTACGTCTGGGAGTTTTGTTTTTTTCAGTACTCTTGTCATCATTAGACCCGCAAAAAGAGAAACTGATACTGATAATATCTGTGTCATAATCTACCTGCTTTCATTATATTTTCAACCGCACTATTATATCTCTTTAAAAAGTATTTTCAAGATAAAAACATGTTAATATTTTAACATTTGGTATATCATTTCTTTACTTGTAATTATTAAAATGATATATTAGATGATGTGTTTTAATTAAATGTAAAACAGTCTGTTTTAAACAGAAAGCGGGAGTAATAATGGCTGAAAGACTGGATATATATGACATAAACCGTCAGAAGACAGAAAAAAATATCATCAGATGGTCGCATATTAATGATGATGAGTTCATTTCAGTTGTGCATGTCTGTGTTTTTGATAAAGCTGGCAGGCTTCTTATTCAGAAACGTGCACCTGGTGTAGTTTCATATGAGAATATGTGGGATATCTCATGTGGCGGTGCTGTATCGATGGGAGAGACATCTCAGGAATCTGCTGCAAGAGAACTTATGGAAGAACTTGGGCTAAGCTATCAGTTTGATGGTATACGTCCAAAATTTACAATTAATTTCAGACACGGTTTCCAGGATTACTATGTTATAGATATGGATATAACTGAAAAAGATGTAATCCTGCAGAAAGAAGAGGTCCAGGAGGCAAAATTCGCTACTTTAGACGAGATTAATTCACTGATTGATAATGGATTATTTATTCCATATCACAAGAGCATAATTCAGCTGATTTTTGATTCGAGATTTCACTACGGTTCACATTCCGTAGCTGACTGATAAAAGTTTACATTAAATATTACATATAGGAGAAACATTATGGGAAAGATTTTAACAATTGATGAAGCTAGAGCTTTAATGCAGGAACACAACAAGGAAGAATTCCACAGAACACATGCAGAAACAGTTTCTGCAGTATTAAGATTCTTTGCAAAGGAATATGATCCAGAAAATGAAGAATACTGGGCAGTTGTTGGTATGCTTCATGACCTTGATTTTGAAGAATATCCAGAAGAACACTGTGTTAAGAATGAAGAAATCATGAAGGCACTTGATATTGATTTCAGCATTATCAAGTCAGTATGTTCACATGGCTATGGCCTTACAAAGAGCCCATATGCACCTGAACTCTTTATGGAAAAGGTTCTTTTTGCTACAGATGAACTTACTGGACTTATTGGTGCAGCTGCTCTTATGAGACCATCAAAGAGCTGTCTTGATATGGAACTTTCATCACTCAAGAAGAAGTTCAAGGACAAGAAGTTTGCAGCAGGATGCAGCCGTGATGTTATTAGACAGGGTGCTGAAATGCTTGGTTTTGAACTTGATGTTCTTCTTCAGAAGACACTTGATGCTATGAAGTACATGGAGGAAAACAGATAATGAAAAAGGTAGACTATGAACTTTTTGCAAAGTTCCAGATGCCACATTCTCTTTCAGTAAAAGGGGATGATATCTATTTTTCAGTTAAAACAGCAGACCTTAAGGGTAACCGTTACAAAAACAATCTCTATCGAATCAAAGATGGAAAGACAGTAAAGCTTACATCAAAAGGTGATGTTGGTTCATTCAATCTTCTTGATGATGGAATTTATTTCATTTCTAACCGTGAAGATGAAAAGGAAACAGTTAGACCAAAGACTCATATCTACCGTCTTCCATATGATGGCGGTGAAGCTGTTCTTGAGATGACACTTGACTATATGGTTCATGGCATAAGATTCCTCTCAAAAGATGAATTCTATTTCACTGCAACTTACGATTTCCTTTATGAAAAATACCTCAAGGATGCAAAAGGGGATCACAAGAAGGCTCAGGAAATGATGAAGGAAGAAAAGGACTATCAGGTTATTGATGAAGTTCCTTTCTACTTCAATGGAGCTGGATATGTTAATGGTACACGTTCACACCTTTTCTACTACAAAAAAGGTAAAGTAACAAAACTTACTGAGAATGTATATGAAAACTGCAACATGTGTTCATTATGTGATGGCGTACTCTATTTTACTGTTGAGGAATTCAAAGGAAAGTCTGAACTGGGAAATATTCTCTTCAGACTTGATTCACCAAAGGGAGAAAGAGTAAAGATTTCACTTGACGGAACTGTTGAACACTATTTCGCAGCAACACTTCCAAATGGAAAGGAAATGATTCTGGCAAATCTCTACAGAGCGCATGGACTCAACGAAAATCCAAAGCTCATATTTGATAGAGATCTTCTTCTTAATGAAGATGGAATGCTTTCATTCGGTAATTCAACGCTTACTGATGTAGTATGTGAAGCCAAAGAACTTGGAAAGGATTTCCTTTATAAGGATAATTGCGTATATTATCTTACAACTATTGATGATTCCTGCCATATCATTGAATTCAACTCAGTAACAGGCAAGAACAGGGTAATCACAAAAGTTAAGGGGAATATTACTTCATGTGATATGTATAAGGATGGTTTTGTTATCTGTGCATTACGTGACAAGGGACCTGAAGTATATACTGTTTCAATGGATGGCAAAGAAAAACAGATTACAAAGTTCAATGACAGAATCTTCAAGGATTACTATTATCAGAAACCTGAAGAACTTACATTTATAAACGAAGTCGGAACTGAAATCAAAGGCTGGGTAATTAAGCCTGCAAACTTTGATGAAAAGAAGAAATATCCAATGGTTCTCGATATTCATGGCGGTCCTAAATGTGTCTACAGCCCTGCATATTTCCATGAAATGCAGCTTTGGGCTTCCCGCGGATTTGTTGTATGTTTCTGTAATCCAACAGGTGGAGACGGAAAAGGTGACGAATTCATGGATATCTTTGGTCACTATGGTGAACAGGATTACCAGGATATTATGACCTTTGTAAGTACAGTTCTCAAAAAGAACAAATATATTGACAAGAAGAAACTTTTCGTTACAGGCGGTTCGTATGGTGGTTTCATGACCAACTGGATTATCGGTCACACTGATATCTTCAGAGCTGCTGCATCCCAGAGAAGTATTTCCAACTGGACAAGTTTCTATAACACATCTGATATAGGTAACAATTTCGTTAAAGACCAGATCAAGGCTGATCCATGGACAAACTATGAAAAGGTATGGCAGCATTCTCCACTTAAATATGCAGATAAAGCTGTTACACCAACACTCTTTATTCATTCAGATGAAGACTACAGATGTCCGCTTCCTGAAGGAATGCAGATGTTTTATGCCTTAAGAGACCATAATGTTGAAACAAGAATGTGCATTTTCCACGGAGAAAATCATGAACTGTCACGTAACGGAAAACCTAAGCACAGAGTAAGAAGACTTAAGGAAATTACTGAATGGTTTGAATCTCACATGTAACAGGAAGAGGGTATATTTTACCCTCTTTTTTGTTACTGGTTTACAGAAAAATGTCATATTTAAACCATTAAAATGTACTCAAATGTATACATCATTTCTTTTCTAACCTTATTGACTATTGATATATTTAGTAGTATCCTATGTAAACGACACTAGATATAGTGGTTTAAAAGATTTATTAGCATTTTATATAAAAATGGAGAGAATTGTCATGGATAGCATTAAGAAAATCATCAAAAGAGATGGCAGAATGGTGGATTTCGATGTTCAGAAGATCGCTGATGCCATTTTCAAGGCAGCGCAGGTATTAGGTGGTAAGGATTACGATTTATCACTTTATCTTGCAAAACAGGTTGAACTCTATTTACTCGAAGTATGTCACAACCAGGTTCCAACAGTTGAACAGGTTCAGGACGCTGTAGAAAAGGTTCTTATCGAAGCAGGTCACGCAAGAACTGCAAAGGAGTACATCCTTTATCGTGCTGAAAGAACAAGAGTAAGAGAAATGGATACAAAGCTTATGCATATCTATGAAGATCTTACTTTCAAGGAAGCAAAGGATAATGACGTCAAGCGTGAAAATGCCAACATTGATGGTAATACTGCCATGGGAACAATGCTCAAGTATGGTTCCGAAGGTGCAAAGGAATTCTACAAGATGTATGTAATCGACCCTAAGCATGTAAAGGCACATGAAGAAGGCGACATTCATATTCACGATATGGACTTCTACACTCTTACTATGACTTGCTGCCAGATTGATATCAAGAAGCTTCTTGAAGGCGGATTCTCTACTGGACATGGTCACTTAAGAGAACCAAATGATATTGAAAGCTATGCAGCTCTTGCATGTATTGCCATCCAGTCCAACCAGAATGACCAGCACGGTGGTCAGTCAATTCCAAACTTTGATTATGGTATGGCTGCCGGTGTAAAGAAGTCATACAAGAAACTTTATCATCAGAATCTTGGTAAGACTCTTGACATTCTTTATGGAATTGAAGACGGACAGGATCAGACAAAGAAACTCGAAAAGGAAATTGAAGAAAAGTATAATGTTATGCCATGCATGGCCTGGGATAACAACTATATGGAAATCGAACTTCCAGAATTAAAGAAGATAGCACCTGAAGCAACTGAAGAAGAACTCAAGAACCTTCAGATGAAGGCAAAGAAGTTTGCTGACAAGGAAATCAGAAGAAAGACTTTCCAGGCAATGGAAGCTCTTATTCATAACCTTAATACAATGCATTCACGTGCAGGTGCTCAGGTACCATTCTCATCACTTAACTATGGTACAGATACATCTCCAGAAGGAAGACTTGTTATGGAACAGATTCTTCTTGCTACTGAAGCTGGTCTTGGAAATGGTGAAACACCAATCTTCCCAATCCAGATTTTCAAGGTAAAGGAAGGTGTTTCATACAATCCTGAAGATCCTAACTATGACCTCTTCAAACTTGCAACTAAGGTATCAGCTAAGAGACTTTTCCCTAACTTCTCATTCCTCGATGCTCCATTCAACAAGCAGTACTATGTTGAAGGTGATGTAAATACAGAAGTTGCATATATGGGATGCCGTACAAGAGTTGCCGGAAACAATTATGACCCAAGCCGTGAAATCGTAACTGGAAGAGGAAACCTTTCATTTACATCTGTTAACCTTCCAAGACTTGGCATCAAGGCTAAAGGTGATCTTGACAGATTCTTTGAAGACCTTGACAGAACTGTTGATGTTGTTATGGATCAGTTAACTGACAGATTCAAGATTCAGGCTCAGAAGAAGGTAAAGAACTTCCCATTCCTTATGGGACAGGGAATCTGGATTGATTCAGAAAAACTTGGACCAGATGACAAGATTGAAGAAGTAATCAAGCATGGTTCACTTACAGTTGGATTCATTGGTCTTGCAGAATGTCTTAAGGCGCTTATCGGTGAACATCATGGCGAATCTGAAAAGGCTGAAAAGCTCGGTCTTGAAATCATCGGCTATATGAGAAAGAAAGTAGATGAAAAGTCAAGAAAGACTGGACTCAACTATACACTTATCGCTACACCTGCTGAAGGACTTTCAGGAAGATTCGTAAGAATCGACAAGAAGAAGTTTGGTATCATTCCTGGTGTAACAGACAGAGACTACTATACAAACTCATTCCATGTACCTGTTTACTACAATATCAATGCATTTGACAAGATCAAGAAGGAAGCTCCATTCCATGAACTTACAAATGGTGGACATATTTCATACATTGAACTTGATGGAGATCCATTAAAGAACCTTGACGCCTTTGAAAAGGTAATCAGATGCATGAAGGAATCAGGAATCGGTTACGGTTCAATCAACCATCCAGTAGACAGAGACCCATGCTGCGGATACACTGGAATCATCGATAACGAATGTCCTCAGTGCCACAGACATGAAGGCGATGGTGATATCGGATTTGAAAGAATCAGAAGAATCACAGGATACCTTGTAGGAACAATGGACCACTGGAACGATGGTAAGCGTGCTGAAGAAAAAGACAGAGTAAAGCATTCCACATCAACTGGAATGGAACAGTTATAGTTTAAATTTGAGGGCTGACTTGTTCAGCCCCTTTTATTCGATATATTATGAAGGATACAGTAAGAATAGCAGGAATTATAAGAGAGTCCATAGTTGATGGACCTGGTTTCCGATTTGTTGTTTTCAGTCAGGGATGCGCCCATGGCTGCTATAAGTGTCAGAATCCTGAAAGCTGGGATTTCAGTGGAGGATATGACTGTGATATTTCTAAGATACTAAAGGCAATCGATGAGAATCCTCTTCTTGATGGAGTTACTTTTTCTGGAGGAGATCCTGTATATCAGGCCGAAGCTTTCTATGACCTTGCAACAGAAATCAAGAAGAGAAAACTTAGTGTAATGCTTTATACGGGATTCACTTTTGAAGAACTGATTGAAAGAAGCAGGGAAGATGAATATGTAATGAAGCTTCTCATGAATACAGATTTGCTCTGCGATGGTCTTTACATGGATGAGCTCAGAGACCTCACACTTCTTTTCAGAGGGTCAAAAAACCAGAGAATCATTGATGTACAGAAGTCATTGAAAGAAGGTAGAGCTGTACTTGATGAAAGATATAACAACGAAGGTGAAAAACTTTAAAAAAACACTTGCAATTGCATAAAACCTTTGATATAATTCATTAGTCGCTTAATGAAATAATATAGCTACGGCTTAGAGATAAATAAAAAAGGAGGGTACGTAGATGTCAAGAAAATGCGAAATTTGCGGAAAAGGACAGACTTCTGGAAATAACGTTTCTCACTCAATGAGACATACAAGAAGAAAGTGGAACGCAAACATTCAGTCAATTAAGGTAGTAGATGCAAACGGAACAGTTACAAAAGCTAACGTATGTACTAGATGTATGAGATCTGGACTTGTTGAACGTGCCAACTAATTGAAACAGTAAAAATCTGAACCAGCTTACAGCTGGTTCTTTTTTTGCATTTTATATACCAATGTGATAATATACTGATATGAATATTGAAAATGGACTTGGAACAATAAAAATCAATAATACGCTATATGCAAAAGTAATCTATCAGGCTGTTTCTCTTACAGACAATGAAATGTTCATGAGTGCTGCTACTCCAAAGATCCTTGCAACAAAGGACAGAAAAGGTAGTACTACTTTTCTTTCACAGAACATTGAAGTAACTGAAACTGATGACGAAATAGATATTGTTTTCTATGTAATTGCAAAGTTTGGAACATCAATTTCCAAGAATGCGGGCTTGATTTTGCAAAATGTAATTGAGGACCTTTCATATGCGTTCCCAAATCATTCAATACATGTAAAAATGAAAGTTATTGGAGTAAAATCCAAGAATATAGCCAGAAGAGATCTGGAATTCGTTACATCATATGAACCTGAAAGATGATATTCTGACTCTCAAGGGAGTTGGAGAAAAGAAGGCTGAACTTCTTAACAAACTGAATATCAGGACAGTAGAAGATCTTATATACTTTTTTCCAAGAAGATATGAAGACAGAAGAAAACCAAAGAAGGTTATTGAAGCAGTTGCTGGAACTGAATGTCTTCTCGAACTTCTCGTTGTCTCTGTTGCAGTAACCAGTAAAAGATATGGCAGAAACAGTCTTGTAAAGGTTGTGTGCAGAGATGATACAGGATTTATAGACCTTCTATTTTTTAATGCAAGTTACTCTGCAAAATATTTTAAGGCTGGAGAAACAGTTTCGATATTTGGTAGAGTATCAGAAAATAATGGAAGAAAACAGATTTCTCATCCTGAATTCCATAAAGCAGGTTCAAAGGATGATATGAGAGGACTGATTCCAGTATATCCTCTTACATTCGGTCTCACTCAGAAAACAATCCGTGGATTTGTTTCTATGGTAAAACCATGTTTTTCTGAAATTAAGGAGTGGCTTCCAGCTGATATAGTTGAATCCAACAGATTATGCAGCCCTGAATATGCAATAACAAATATTCATTTTCCAAAAGATGAAAGACCTGTTCTTGAAGGAAGATATCGACTGATATTTGAAGAACTTCTTACACTTCAGACAGGACTGTTCTATATTAAGTCTGGCATAAAGGATGAATCTGGAATTGCCATATCAGATATTGATCCAGAACCTTTCATATCTTCACTTAAGTTCAGTCTTACTGATGGACAGAAAAAGGTGAGTGAAGAAATAAGAAAAGACCTTGTTTCAGGAAAAGCAATGAACAGACTTGTTCAGGGAGATGTTGGTTCAGGTAAGACAGTAGTAGCTGAAATTGCAATGTTTGAGACCGTAAAATCAGGTTTTCAGGCGGTCATGATGGCTCCTACAGAAATACTTGCAAAACAGCATTTTGCCTCTTTAAAACGCGATTTTGAGCCTTTTGGCATAAAGGTAGGAATGCTCATCGGTTCGCAGACAAAGAAAGAAAAGAATGCCGTTCTTCAATAAAAAAAAAATGGCGAAACTGATATTCTTGTCGGTACTCATGCGCTGATTCAGCCAGATGTTGAGTTTAATAATCTTGGACTCTGTGTAACTGACGAGCAGCACAGATTCGGTGTTAATCAGCGTGCACTTCTTGAAGGAAAAGGTAAAAATCCTAACATCCTCGTAATGACAGCAACACCAATTCCAAGAACGCTTGCGGTAATTCTCTATGGTGACCTTGATATATCGGTAATTGATACTCTGCCTAAGGGAAGACTTCCGATAAAGACATATCAGAGAGGTCAGGACGCAAGAGAAAAGATATATGATTTTGTCGAAAGTGAAATCAAAAAAGGAAGACAGGCATATGTTGTATGTCCACTTATTGAAGAATCTGAATCAATTGACTGCAGATCTGCCGAAGAAATTCACACTGAACTCAGTGTAAGATACAGGAATCTGAATATTGGACTGATTCATGGTGAGTTAACCAATGCTGAAAAGGATGAAATATTTGCAAGATTCCTTA
This sequence comes from Clostridia bacterium, assembly GCA_024403065.1. Lineage (GTDB taxonomy): Bacteria > Bacillota > Clostridia > Peptostreptococcales > Anaerovoracaceae > JAKSSM01. Next base: position 9,281 of record JAKSSM010000018.1, read on the forward strand.
ATCGAGAAATAGACATACTAGTTTCAACTGTAGTTATCGAAGTAGGTGTTGACGTACCGAATGCATCAGTAATTGTTATTGAAAATGCAGAAAGATTCGGTCTTGCGCAGCTTCATCAGTTAAGAGGCCGTGTTGGAAGATCAGACAATCAGTCATACTGTATTCTTGTTTCAGGAAATGAATCTCAGGTTTCAAAAACACGAAATGCTGTAATGTGTCAGACAACTGACGGATTTGTCATAGCAGAAGAAGACCTTAAACTGCGTGGCCCTGGTGAACTTTTTGGAACAAGACAGCATGGTATTCCTGAACTTCATATTGCTGACCTTGTAAAGAACATTGAAGTTCTTGAAAAGGTTAAAAATGTTGCACTTGATATACTTAAAAAGGATCCTAATCTTAAGAATCCAGAATATTTAGAACTTAGAAGGAGAATTGTAAAACTCTTTGGAGAGAATATTACATTAAGACTGTAAAAATGAGAATAATTACCGGATTATACAAAGGAAGAATACTTAATATGCCTGAAGGTAACAGGGTTAGACCTACTACCGAGAAGGTAAAGGAAGCAATCTTTTCATCACTTATGCACTATACTGAAGATGCAGTAGTATGTGACCTGTTTTCTGGAACTGGAAATCTTGGACTTGAAGCACTGTCACGTGGTGCAAAACACTGTTATTTCTTTGATGCATCAAGAGAAAGCATTGGAATTACAAAATCCAATATAAAGATGTGCAGGGCAGAAGATTCATCTACAGTAAATGTTATGGACTTCAGACGTGCTCTTGAGAAACTCAAGGATGATAATGTCAAAGTTGACATGTTTCTCTGTGACCCTCCATACAGTAACGGGTACTATGACGATATAATGATGCTTATCAGAGAATATGATATTCTTAATGAGGATGGCGTAATTCTTCTTGAACATAATACAAGAGAGCCACTTCCTGAGGAATATTTTGGCTTTACAAAGCTTAAAGACAAGGAATTTGGCAATGTTACTTTTACAATATATTATTGAATGTAAAAAAATAGTATGCTAAAATGATATAGATTATGGAGGTTGAAATGAAAAGAGCTTTATATGCAGGTTCATTCGATCCTATCACTTTAGGACACATTGATATTATTGAAAGAGCTTCCAAGCTTTTTGATGAAGTAACTGTTTCGGTAGTAATCAATCTTGAGAAAAAGACCATGTTCGATTTTGAAGAAAGAATGGATATGGTAAGAGAGGTTACAAAACATCTTCCTAATGTCAGGGTTGACAGGTGTACCGGTCTTCTTGCTGATTATGTCAATGAAAACAGATTTGATGTAGTTGTAAGAGGCTTAAGAGGTATGTCAGACTTTGACTCAGAAAGAGAAATGGCTGAACTGCACAGACATCTTTACAGATTCGGAACCGAAACCATGTTTCTTATTTCAAAAGGTGAATATGCGTTTATCAGTTCTTCAATGTCAAAGCAGGTTGTATCCTTAGGTGGTGACGGAACGAAACTTCTTCCACCATATGTTATAGAAAAGATGAAAGGAAAATTGGGTAAATAAATGAATAACGATACTACAAAAGTTTACGCACTCTTAGAAGAATTAGATGATATCATTGATGGTGCAAGCAATATTCCTCTTTCTGGAAAAATAGCAGTTTCTCCAGTAGAACTTAAAAATATCATAAAAGAAATCAGACTCAATCTTCCAGAAGAAGTTCAGCAGGCTGCATGGATCAGAGAAAATGCAGAAACAATTGAAAACAAGGCTAAGCTTGAATATGAAAGAATTGTAAAGGAAGCTAAGGAACAGGCTGAATATCTTACTGAAAATCACGAAATAACATTAAAGGCTAAGACACTTGCACATAACATTCTTGAAGATGCTGACAGAAAGTCAAAACTTCTCATTCTCAATGCATGTGACTCATCAGACCGTGTACTTTTCGATTTACTTGGAACAGTAGATGAAATCAATCTCAAGTACTTCGGTGAAATGTATTCACAGATTGAAAAGGTTCTTGGACAGATTAACGGAAAGATTGGTCAGAACAGAGAAACTTTAAGAGAATATGCATCAAAGGTTCAGTCAGAAACAAATATTGAAAAGTAGTTTAAAAGCCTCGGATTTTCCGGGGTTTTCTATTATATGTCCATAATATTGGACATACATTCATTTATACTTATTACAAAGGTCGGGATTATGGAAAAAATCAGAATCAGAATCGTATCAGAAAGCGGCAATATACCATCATATGAATCAGTAAATGCATCAGGATGTGATCTGAAAGCATTTATAAGTGAAGATGTTACTCTAATGCCTGGTGAAAGGAAGCTCATTCCAACTGGACTTTATGTAGAACTTCCTGTTGGTATCGAAGCACAGATAAGGGCAAGATCAGGCCTTGCCATAAAGCATGGAATTACTATGATAAATGGAATTGGTACTGTAGATTCTGACTACAGAGGTGAATGGAAGGTTCCACTTGTAAATCTTTCCAATGATCCTTTTACAATTCATAACGGAGACCGTATTGCACAGGCAGTTTTTGCAAGATATGAGGTCTGTGAATTTGTTTTATCAGACAATATCAATGAAACAGAACGTGGAGCAGGTGGCTTCGGCCATTCGGGAGTATAATTTTTCACTAAAGTAGACGGGAAATATTTTATGTTAACTAGAGAAGACTTAGAAAAAAGAGAATATCTGATACTTTCAGATAAGGCTGCAAAGAGTGCAGCTTCAAGAGGAAGAATGGTTTCTGAAGTTAAGGATGTTACAAGAACTGATTTCCAGAGGGATAGAGACAGAATCATCCATTCCAAGGCTTTCAGAAGACTTATGCATAAAACTCAGGTATTTCTTGCACCTGAAGGAGACCACTTCAGAACAAGACTTACACATACCATTGAGGTTTCTCAGATAGCAAGAACAATTGCAAGAGCTCTTAATCTGAATGAAGACCTTACTGAAGCAATTGCTCTTGGACATGACCTGGGTCACACACCATTTGGCCATAATGGAGAAGAGATTCTCAACAAAATACATCCAGGTGGTTTTAAACACAATGTTCAGAGTTTAAGAGTAGCCGATGTACTTGAAAGTACTACTTCGAGAAGAGGTCTTAACCTTACACTTGAAGTAAGGGACGGTATGGTAAATCACACAGGTTCTGAAGTTCCATTTACACTTGAAGGACAGATTGTCAGATTAAGTGACAGAATTGCATATATAAATCATGATATTGATGATGCTGTAAGAAGCAAAGTTATTTCTCTTGATGATATTCCAAAGAGTTCACTTGAACTTTTCGGATATACTCACAGAGAACGTATTGATAATATGGTTAGAGATGCTATTATGAACTCTGATGGTAATAATCATATTATTCAGAGTGATGATTTCAGAAATGAAATGAATTATCTTAGAGATTTCATGTTTGCAAATGTTTACAGAAATCCACAGGTAAAGAGGGAAGCAGACCTTACAAAAGTTGAAGTTGTAATCAGCTCCCTATATTCATATTTCGTTGACCATCCGGAAGAACTTCCTGAAGATCTTCAGAAGATATGCAATGCTGAAGGTCCATATGTAGCTTCAAAAGACTATATTGCAGGTATGACAGACAGATTTGCACTTTCACTTTATACAGATCTTTTTGTACCAAAAGGCTGGAAATAGAAAAAATAGAAGTTTTTCTTCTATTTTTTCTATTTCAAAAAAAGGAAATTCATAAAATATGTTGTATACATAAAATGTAAGAGGGGAAATAATGGCTTTAGGAAACAGCACAATTGAAGAAGTAAAGGCGCAGCTTGATATTGTTGATGTAATATCAAGAGTTGTTCCATTAAAGAAAGCAGGAGCCAATTATAAAGGATGTTGTCCTTTTCATAATGAGAAGACTCCTTCTTTTACTGTCTCAGACCAGAAACAGATATTTACATGCTTTGGTTGTGGTGCCACTGGCGATGTAATTGAATTTACAAAGAAGTACTATAATCTTGATTTCCAGGATGCAGTTGAAAAACTTGCAAAAGAAAATGGAATTACAGTTACATTCCAGAATTCTGAAGCATCAGGAAAAAGAGAAAAATACTTTGAACTGAATAAGGAAGCTGCAAGATATTTCTACAGTAATTTTGTATCGGGCTCAAACCCAGGATACACTTATATGAAAAGCAGAAAAATCGAAGATGCCATTCTTAAAAAGTTCGGAATAGGATATGCGGACGAGTCATACCATTCCATGGGTGAAGCTTTCAAAGACAAAGCCGACCGTAATACCCTTATAGACATTGGTATTCTCAATGAAAAGGGATATGACAAATTCAGAGGGCGAGTTATTTTCCCGATATTCAACGCTTCTGGAAAAGTTGTTGGATTCACTGGAAGAACAATTAATGGTTCTGAGCCGAAGTATCTTAACTCCCCTGAAAATATTGTCTTTTCAAAGAAGAACAATCTTTATGGGATAAATCTCGCAAAACAGGATATTGGTAAAGAAGGATATGCAATTCTTGTAGAAGGAAATGTGGATGTAATTTCTCTTTATCAGGCAGGTATAAGAAATGTTGTTGCTACATGCGGTACTGCCTTAAATGAGAATCAGGCAAGACTTCTAAGGAAATATACAAAGAATATTGTCCTTTCATACGATTCAGACAATGCAGGAAGAAATGCTTCCCTTAAAGGAATTGAGGTCCTTACAAAGGAAGGTCTGAATGTCAAGGTTATGCATGTAACAAATGGTAAGGATCCTGATGATTTCATTAAGGAATTCGGAAAAGACGCTTACCTTAAACTTGTTAAGGATGCCATGCCGGCAGTTGAGTACAAGCTTTCAAATGAAAAGCAGGGACTTGATCTTTCAAAGGAAGAAGACAAGATTGAGTATCTTAAGCGTGCCACAAGAATCATCAAGACGCTTTCGCCAACTGTTGCAGATATATATACTAAAAAACTTGCTCAGGAGCTTAAGGTTTCTGAATTTGCCATTAACAAAGAACTTGAAAATGTCAAACTGAATACAGAACCTGTTCCTAGAGAACATAAAGCTGAAAAGGCTCATAATGAATTCAATAAATATGAGCCAACTATTCTCAAAGTCATTTTCATAAACTCATCATTTATTGAAAGAGTTCTTCAGTATGAAGAGATTTTCACGTCGGATATAGGCATAAAAATCAGAGATATGATGTATGTGCTGTATAACGAAAAATGTGAGTTTGAACTTGAAGATATACTTGACAGACTTGAAGTAGATGAAAGTGAATACCTTAAATCAGTACTTGACCAGATAAGCATATCGGGTGTTGAAGAAAAGGTATTTGATGATACGATAATCACCTGGAAGTGTGATGTATTAAGACAGAAGGAAAACGAACTTCTTAATATCATTGAACTTTCCAATGATGAAGATGGTAATGAAACCATCAACAGAATTATGGTTGAACTTAAGGAACTGCGTGATACACGCAACCGTTTAGAGAGGAGCAAATAAATGTCAGCAAACAAGAATGACGAATTATTAAAAGAAGAAGGCATTGTTTTAGAAGAAGAAACTGTTTCTTCTGATGACAAGAAGGAAATTATCAATAAATTAAGACAGAAGGCTGAAATGAACAACAAGAAGCTTACACCTCTTGAAATCAGTGATGTCATTGAAGAGTCTGAACTTGATAAGGATGAAGTTTACGAAGAAATCGTGGAAGAACTTGAAACACTTCAGATTGAAATTGACGACGAAGTTACAGTTGAATTTGAATCACTTGAATCCATTGAAGCTTTAAATGATACTGATATTGATGAAGACCTCTTTGATTTCGAACTTCAGGATCAGAATCTTCCTGAACCTGAAACGGAATCAGACGAAGATCTTGTCAAGGGTATTTCGGTTGATGACCCTGTAAGAATGTATTTAAAGGAAATTGGTAGAGTTCCACTTCTTTCTGCAGATGAAGAAATTGATCTTGCAAAGAGAATTGAAGATGGTGATGAATATGCAAAAAATCGTCTTACTGAAGCTAACTTAAGACTTGTTGTATCTATTGCCAAGAGATATCTTGGAAGAAACATGCTTCTCCTTGACCTCATTCAGGAAGGTAACCTTGGGCTTATGAAGGCCGTTGAAAAGTTTGACTACAGAAAGGGATACAAGTTCTCAACTTATGCTACCTGGTGGATCAGACAGGCGATTACACGTGCTATTGCTGACCAGGCAAGAACAATCAGAATTCCTGTTCATATGGTAGAAACAATCAATAAACTTTCAAGAGTTCAGAGACAGCTTCTTCAAAATCTTGGCAGAGAAGCTACACCTGAAGAAATTGCGGCACAAATGGGTGTTACTCCTGATAAGGTAAGAGAAATTCAGAAGATTGCTCAGGAACCTGTTTCACTTGAAACACCAATTGGTGAAGAAGAAGATTCACATCTTGGTGATTTCATTCCTGATGATGATGTTCCAGCTCCACAGGAAGGTGCTGAAGCAATCATGCTTAAGGAACATATAAATGAAGTACTTGAAACTCTCACAGAAAGAGAACAGAAGGTTTTAAGACTCAGATTCGGTCTTGACGACGGTCGTCCAAGAACACTTGAGGAAGTTGGTAAGGAATTTGATGTAACAAGAGAAAGAATCCGTCAGATTGAAGCCAAGGCTTTAAGAAAGCTCCGTCAGCCTTCAAGAAGCAGAAAACTTAAGGATTTCATGGAAGACTAATGCTTAGACTTACAGACAGATTGCAGGTTATGGCAGACTGTATCAGAGAAACTGAAAGTGTCTGTGATATAGGAACTGACCATGGTTACCTGGGAATATATTTAAAAGAGAAGAACCTTGAAAGAACGATAATTCTAACAGATGTGAGCAGACCCTCGCTTGAAAAAGCAAGAAGTAATGTGAAAAAACTTTCTTCTTATGAACTTGATTTAAGACTTGGAAATGGTCTTGAAGTTCTAAAAGAAAGTGAAACTGATGTAATTACAATTGCTGGTATGGGTGGACTTCTTATGTGTGATATTCTTGCCTGTGACTTGCATAAAGCACATTCTTTCAGCAGGTATGTGCTTCAGCCAAGAAATCATGCAGGAAATCTCAGACATTATCTTCTTTCCAATGGTTTCGTAATTGAAAGAGAACATCTTGTAAAAGAAGGAAGATTCATTTGTGAAATTCTTGAGGTTTCCAATGGAACTTCAGAAGTTCCAGAGTTTTCTCCAGAATCCATTGAAATGGAAATACCTGAAAGTACAGTTCATATGAAATCGCCTCTTGTAAAGGATTATCTTTCAAGAAAACTTTCAAGAGAAAAGAGAGTTCTCTTCAATCTGTATGCTTCAACACATATATCAAAAGAAAAAGTTGAACTTACAAAACATAATATTGCATATATTAACTCACTTATTGACAGATTATGATTTTAAAAGATATTGTTTCAAAAATTGAAGAGATTTCTCCGCTTTCATTACAGGAAGAATGGGATAATTCAGGATTTCAGCTTAAACTGAATTCAGACGATAGTGACATACATAATGTCTATGTATGTCTTGAAGCAACATCTGAAAATATCGAAGATGCCATAGCAAAGAAAGCTGATTTTATAGTTACGCATCATCCTCTTATCTTCACTGAACTCAGAAATGTTTCTGTTGGAGATACAGTTGGAAAAATGATAAAGAGACTTGTTGAATCTGGTATTTCTCTTTATTCAACTCATACATGTTTTGATATTTGTGACAAAGGAAACAATTATCAGTTTGGTAAACTTCTTGGAATAAAGGATATCTGTAAAATTGAAGGTGACAGCCTTTCAATTGGAAGAATGGGGTTACTTGATAAACCTGTAACAATTTCTGAATTTGCTGATCTCTGTGAAAGGGTAACTGGAGTATCAAAATCCTTTTATCATTACACAGGTGACAGAAATGCTGTTATAAATAAAGTTTCCTGGGTTACAGGTTCAGGTTCTGAATTCATGAACCTTTCAAAAAATAACGGATGTGACCTTTTTGTTACTGGAGCTCTTAAATATCATACTGCAAGAGAAGCTGTTGAAAATGGTATAAATGTTCTTGATATTGGTCATTATGCATCAGAAAAGCTTTTTACAGACTGTATGGCTGATATAATTTCATCCTTTGGTGAGCTGAATGTATTAAGGTCTGATATTGACATCAATCCTTTTACAGAATTATA
>JAKSSM010000180.1 GCA_024403065.1 Clostridia bacterium
AACCACAACAATGATAAGAGCAAGTGCAATAACACCGATTGCAATTCCTGTTACTCCTCTTTTTACAGCCTTCTTTTCAGTTTTTTCAAAGAAGTCACTCCTTGGTGCACTTTCACCATATGTGTATGAAGATGCAGAATCTTTACTGTCTTCAAATTCCTTTTCATATTTTGAACCTCTGAATTCCGGTTTTGTAGAATCATAGAGGACATCATTTCTTGCTTCTTCTTTTAATTTTTCCTTGTATTCCTTGTAGCCGCAGTATGAACATGAATCATTGCTGTCAAGCTGTCTTCCACATACAGGACATGTTTTTGCCATAGTCTTTCTCCTGATTTTAGTAATAGATATTCATATATTACACTTTTTGGGAGTTTTACGCAACGAAAAGATATCATATGATATTGTTGTTCTTTTCCGCAGGACAGATCATATGTCCTGTATATGGTACAAACCATTCTGTAGAATATATTCATACATTACGGAGGTGGAAAATGGATATGAATACAGAGAAAATGCATACGCTGTGGCTCAGGTATGTTTCTGAACTTGAAAAGAATCCGAAGCTTACAAAAGCAACGGAAGATCTGAAAAGGGAACTGTTTGAATACTACAGTGAAAAGGGTCTTGAGATGAATGAAAATGCACCACTAATCATGATGGAAGTAAGTTTCATAAGCGGATTCATTATGGGACAGGGAGAAGAAAAGCATCAAGGACTTAAAGGGTAAAGGGCGAAGCAACTTCGCTCTTTACCCTTTTCTATTGATAATCTTTATACCATGATGTCTTCTCATTAATAATATACTATTAGACAATCACCTTTTTAAAATGTATACTTTTATGTATAAGGAGAAGTATGACATGATATATTTTGACAACGCTGCAACAACAAAGGTTAAGCCAAAAGCTGTGCTTGACGCAGTAATCCAGGCAATGACAGAATTCGGAAATGCAGGACGTGGTGCACACTGCGCATCCATGGATGCATCCCGTGTAATATTTGATACAAGAAAGAAACTGAGTGATCTCTTCAATGGTGATGGCGCAACCCAGGTTGCTTTTACCATAAACTCAACTCAGGCACTGAACACTGCAATAAAGGGTTTTCTTACAGAGCATGACCATATTATAACATCAGTCCTTGAACACAACTCCGTTTTAAGACCTGTATATGAGCTTAAAATGAAAGGTGCAGATGTAACATACATCGGCTGCGATGAATACGGCTCACTCAGATACGAAGAATTTGAAAAGAGTCTTAAACCAAATACAAAAGCAGTAGTAATAACTGCTGCAAGCAATCTCACAGGAAATACAGTAGACTTAAAAAAGGTATCAGAATTCACAAAGAAGCATAATCTCCTTCTTATCGTAGATGCATCCCAGACTGGAGGAATCTACAATATGGATATGAAAGAACTCAGTATAGACGTTCTCTGTTTCACAGGGCATAAAGGACTTCTTGGTCCTCAGGGTACCGGTGGACTTGTTGTAAGAAAAGGCATACAGATAAATCCGCTTCTTACTGGAGGATCAGGTGTACAGACATTTCTAAAGACACACCCAGTAGAAATGCCTACAGCGCTGGAAGCAGGAACACTGAACTCCCATGGAATTTCCGGACTGAATGCAGCTCTCGACTATCTTAATGAAACAGGAATTGACAATATACGTAAAAAAGAACTGGAACTTATGGAAAGATTCTACACTGGAGTAAAGGATATCCCTGGTGTAAAAATCTATGGTGATTTCAGACCTGGAGTAAAGAGATGCGCAATTGTATCCCTTAATATCCGTGATTATGACTCAGGTGAAGTATCTGATGCACTTGCACTGAATTATGATATTGCTGTACGTTCAGGTGCACACTGTGCTCCACTTATGCATGAAGCACTTGGAACAGTAAACCAGGGTGCTGTAAGATTCAGTTTCTCACATATGAATACCGTAGAAGAAGTAGATATAGCAATTAATGCTGTAAAGGAAATTGCAGAGGAAGAATAGAAATGATCAAAAAGAAATTAAGACTTGTAGTAACATTCAGGAATACTGCTCTTGCCCTTGCAATGGAAAGTAAGTGTAAGGAAAAAGGAATGGAAGGAAGAATGATTCCCGTACCATCATCAATTTCAGCAGGATGTGGCCTTTCCTGGTGTGCACCAGTTGAAATGGAAGAAGAGTACAGAGCATTTATCGAACAGGAAAACCTGGAAGTAGAAGGAATCCACCAGTGCATGCTGTAAAAAAAACAAAATCGAAAGGAAATAACTTATGGGGAGCTGGAACAATATATACTTTGGAATTGCACTCATAAACAAAGATTATTTGGGGTATGCAGAAAAGATATTTGACTGCTGGAATATAAAAGGCTGTA
>JAKSSM010000181.1 GCA_024403065.1 Clostridia bacterium
CACGTGATGAAGGTCGTCTCTATGCTAAGTGGCTTAAGGAGCATGAAGGAGAATACGACGGAGTTATTTTCTCAATGCCAATATTTGCAGATGAAAACGGTGCAATTACAGCACTTCAGGATGCAGGAGTTCCTATTCTTATGCAGGCATATCCTGATGAAATCGGCAAGATGGACTTTGCTCACAGACGTGATGCATTCTGTGGAAAGTTCTCTGTTACTGATGTATTTACACAGTACCAGGTACCATTTACAGTGCTTAAGCCTCATGTGGTGCATCCTCTTTCAGATAAGTTCCAGGAAAATCTTAAAGACTTTGCAGCAATCTGTCGAGTAGTAAACGGCATGAAGCGTTTCACTATTGGATGTATTGGAGCAAGAACAACAGCATTCAAGACAACTCGTTTTGATGAAATCGGATTACAGAAGAATGGAATTACAGTTGAATCACTTGATTTATCTGAACTTGTATTCAAAGTAAACAACATGGCTGACGATGATGAGAAGGTTGTTAAAAAGCTTACAGCATTAGAAAATTATGCAGATTTTTCAAATGTACCTGTAGATAAGAAAACAACTCATGCAAAGATATCTGTTGTGATTGATGATTATATTGAAGAGTATCACCTTGATGCAGTAGCTATCCGCTGTTGGAATGAGATGGAACAGATTTTAAGAGTATGTCCATGTGTACTTCTTTCAGAACTTAATGATAGAGGAATTGTGGCAAGCTGTGAAATTGATTTAACATCAGCTATTTCAATGCGTGCAATGACACTGGCATCAGAAGAGCCTACAGCTGTTCTTGATTGGAACAATAACTATGGTGATGAAGAAAATAAGGTTATTTTATTCCACTGTGGTTCTACGGCTCAGAGCCTTATGACTGAGAAGGGAACAGTAACAAGTCATAAGATGTTTGATAAGACAGATGCAGGAAGTGGCTGGGGTACAAATGAAGGACGTATTCGTCCTATGAAGACAACTATTTCAAATTGCCTTACAGTAGATGGAAAGGTTAAGATTTATGCAAGTGAAGCAGAATTTACAGATGATCCTATAGAGGATGCATTCTTCGGATGTGCGGGTGTTTGTGAGCTTCCGAATATGGAAGATAAGATGATTAAACTTGCAAAGGGTGGATTTAAGCATCATACATGTGTAGGTGTAGGACATATGAAGGACGTTCTAAAAGAAGCCTTTACAACATATCTTGGTTACGATTGGGTCGATATTGATTAATTATCAGTGCATATAAGATTGGCAGTACATTATCAATTATAAGTACATGGGGGATTTGCAATGTACATAGGCGGTTTAGATATAGGAACAACAGGTTGTAAGCTTACACTTTTTGATGAAACGGGTTCACAGCTTGCAAAATCATATTGCGACTATCCTGTCAGTAGAAAAGTTGGCACTCATGAGGTTGATGCAAAAGCAATTCTTGAAGGAGTTTATACAGTTATTTCAGATATAACTAAAGATTATCCTGATATTAAAGGAATTGGTGTAACAAGCTTTGGTGAAACATTTGTTGCAGTTGATGAAGAAGGAATGCCTCTTCGTAATTCAATGCTTTATACTGATCCGAGGGGGGATAAACAGTGTGTAACACTATGTGAAAAGCTGTCTGCAGAACATATTGCAGACATAGCAGGTGTTGAACCACATGAAATGTATTCACTCCCAAAAGTTATGTGGCTTAAAGAAAATGAACCAGAAATATATGAGAAGGCAGTACATATATTTCTTATGGAAGATTTCGTAATATATCATCTGACAGGAGAAAAGAAAATAGACTACTCTCTTGCGACAAGGACTATGGCTTTTGATATAAGAAAGCTTCAGTGGAGTCAGGAGATATTTGATGCTGCAGGAATTGATTCTTCACTCTTTTCAGAAGCTGTTCCTACAGGTACAAAGGCCGGAACTGTCAGCGAGAAGGCTGCAGAGAAGACAGGACTTAGAAAAGATACGATTGTAGTATGCATAAGTCATGATCAGATTGCGGCAGCAGTAGGTGCTGGAGTATTTACTTCAGATACTGCAGTTGATGGTGCAGGAACAGTACAGTGTATAACACCTATTTTTGATGAAATACCTGATATGCGTATTATGACAAAGGGAAAATATGCAGTCGTTCCATATGCAATTCCTGGAAAATATGTATGCTACGCATTCTCATATACCGGTGGCGCATTAATGCAATGGTGTACAGATACACTTGCTAAGAAAGAGAAAGAACTTGCAAAAGAACAGAATATTTCAGTAAATGAATACCTTGAAAAAGAATATGAAGAGCAGCATGGAGAAAATCCTTCGGGCCTCCTTGTTCTTCCTCATTTCTCTGGAGCTGCAACACCATATATGGCTA
>JAKSSM010000182.1 GCA_024403065.1 Clostridia bacterium
TCAGTCTAATCAAATTTTAATTATTTCAACTGTCTACTTGACGAGATGCAGTTCAATTAAGGAGGGAGTAAACAATTATTGTCTGTTTTCTATATCATCAAGGACCTTGGAAAGGGTTTCTCTTCCCTTCTTTATCTTGTCACGATCCTGTGAATCAAGAATTCTTTCAAATTCCATAATGGCTCTGTCAATCATACTTCTTTCCATATCAACAGTTTCTTCGTAGAGTCTTTCTCCTCTTAAAAGAAGCAGCTTGTTTTCTTCATCATCACGAGGATTCTGCTTGAGATAGCTGAGTTTCTTCAGACGTTCTTCGATTTCTTCGTCAGAAAGCTTGCTTTCGCCACCCTGAACAACTACCTTTCTTGAAACACCAGTTGAAAGGACTTTTACAACTACTTCAAGAAGTGAGTTAACGTCATAAGTATATGTAATATCAACAGCTTCCTGTCCCTTTGGCGCGGATGGAACAGGTACAATGATTTCACCAAGGCTTATATTGTTTGTCGCAATTCTGCTTTCGCCCTGAAGAATCTTTACGCGTACTCTTGTCTGATTGTCATGAGCAGTATATACAGTCTGTGTACGGCTTACTGGAATCACTGTGTTTCTTTCAATTATTGGAAGATAGTGGTTATCCACATCAAAGTATCCATTGTCGACACTTACTTCTGTTCCAAGAGTAAATGGACAAACATCTGTTAAGACCACTTCCTGAATATCACGGTCACGAAGCTTCATTCCGCACTGGATTGCAGCCCCTACAGCAATTGCTGTATCAGGATCCACATTGCTTGGGAAACGCTTGAAAAGTTTTATTACAAAGTTCCTTACAATAGGAAGTCTTGTAGCACCGCCAACAAGAACAATTCTGTCAATTTCACTTACCTTGAGATTAGCATCTCTGATACTTCTTTCAAGCGGCTTTCTCAGTCTTTCAAGAAGTGGTGCACATGCCTTTTCATATTCTTCAAGTGTGATAACTGTTTTGTATTCAGCACCATCAATCGTTGCTGTCATTTCAGGTTCAGCATCATTTACATAGCTGCACTTTACCTGATCAGCTGTCTTCATAAGACGGTTCATTGTCTTCTGATCAACAGTTTCAGGAGCTATAAGGTTCTTTTCAAGGAAAAGTTTCAAAAGCACTTCAGTGAAGTCTTCTCCACCAAGATAGTTGTCTCCTGCAACGGCATGAACTTCCATAATGTTCTTGTAGAATTCAAGAATGGATACGTCAAATGTGCCTCCACCAAGGTCAAATACAAGACATGTTTCATCCTTGTCATCAAGTCCTACACCATATGCAATAGCAGCAGCTGTAGGCTCATTAATGATTCTCTTTACTTCAAGACCAGCCAGTTCTCCAGCCTGCTTTGTTGCCTTTCTCTGGAATTCATTGAAGTATGCAGGAACACTGATTATTGCTTCATTAACTTCCTCTCCAAGATACTTTTCAGCATCCTCCTTTAAGGATCTTAAGATAAGACCAGAAAGTTCTTCAGCTCTCATTTTTCTGTTTCCGAGGATAAACTCCCTGTCAGTTCCCATACTGCGCTTGAATACCTTTGCAGCACTGAAAGGATGGAGAATGCTGTACTCTTTAGCAGTTTCTCCTATGAGGACTGTACCATCTTCTTCCACCGCAACAACGGATGGAGTAAGAAAACTTCCGAGTCTGTTTGGTATGAGTTCTGGTTCCCCGTTTCTGAAACATGCAACCAGACTGTTTGTAGTACCAAGGTCAATTCCAACCAGCATTATTTAACACCTCTTGATCTGCAGTATGCCTCATAAGTGATGAATGTTTCTTCACTTGGGTCAGCTGCCATTCCTTCTTCAATATTTTTCATTGCCTCATCGAGTTTTCCTTCAACGATTGCAATCTTTGTTCTATATACATACTTGTCTTTGCAGCATCTGAATGAACAGCCTGTGCAGTAGCATTCATCTGTCATATGTTCAACAAGTTCCTTTGCTTCATCAAATCTTCCAAGGAGTGCAAGACATACAGCATATGATCCCTTATATACAGGAGTGAACATGTTGAATCTTGTAAGATATCTCTTATATGCTTCTTCCCCCTTCTCTGCCATTTCCTTTGCCTTTTCCACTTCTCCATTAATGAAAAGACCGAAGGCATAGGATGAATATTCAGAAACAGGTTCAGTTTCATTATTTGCAAGACTCTTGTTAAGAGCATTTTCCTTGTTCTTGCAGTAAATACTGAAATCCTTTTTAATAGCAGCATTAAGTGATTCCTTAACCATGTTGAAAACATCCGGATTAAAACGTGATGGGATCATTAAGGATAAATAGAGAACTCTCACATTTCTTCCA
>JAKSSM010000183.1 GCA_024403065.1 Clostridia bacterium
GTGGTGTTGTCAACTTTGTAATGTCACTTGTTACAGGCATGAATATCCTTATGGCATCAGCAGAAGTCCTTGAAAAGGATGAACCTGAAAACTATGAAAAGGACAAGTTTGACTTATGGGTTGAAAAGAAGTTCGGAAAGGAAAAGGCATGGAACATCCTTATAGCATTTTCTGCTGTACTTGCAATTGCCTTATCCGTTGGACTTTTCATCCTTCTTCCTACAGTAATTGTTGGACTCTTCAGAAGTCTGACTGAAAATGTCCTTGTACTTAACCTTATAGAAGGGCTTGTCCGTATGATTCTTTTCATCGGATACATTTTCCTTATATCAAAGGTTGAAGACATAAAGGTTGTGTTCCAGTATCATGGAGCAGAGCACAAGTCAATTCACTGCTTTGAAAGCGGACTTGAACTTACTCCAGAAAATGCACAGCAGTTCTATACACTTCACCCAAGATGCGGAACATCATTCATGATGTTTGTTATGGTAGTTGCAGTACTTGTTCATGCATTTATGGGATGGCCAAATGTCCTTGTAAGAATTGCAACACGTATCCTTGTTCTTCCACTTATCGCAGGTATCTCCTATGAACTGTTGAAGTGGGCTGGAAGGTCAGACAATGCTGTTGTAAAGGCATTAAGCTTACCAGGAATATATCTTCAGAAGCTTACAACAAAGGAACCTGATTTAAAGCAGCTTGAGGTTGCAATTGCAGCACTTAAGGCTGTTCTTCCAAGAGATAATGAAGAGGATACTCCTTTCTATGAAGGAATCTGTGACCTTAATGGAGATTTTGTAGAAGAATGGAAGTAAGGGAAGCAATAAATCTTGCTGAAGAAAAACTTAAAAACGCAGGGGTTAACGACTGGAGAACTGATGCAAAACTCATATATATGAAGCTCTTTAGTGTAAATGACCTTTTCTTCATTATGAATGGAAGAAAGGAAATTACTAAAGAAGATGAAGAGAAGTATTTCATATATATAGAAAAAAGATCTGAAAGAGTACCTGTACAGGAAATTTTTGGAGAAACTGAATTCTATGGTCTTCCTTTCAGAGTGAACAGGTCAGTCCTTACTCCAAGACTTGAAACAGAGCTAGTCCTTGAAAAAGCCCTTGAGGTTATCAGGGATTTAAAGGGCAGGTCCGTTCTTGATATCTGCACAGGTTCAGGAATTCTTGGAATATGCATAAAGCATGATCTGCCAGAGCTTTCAGTAACCCTTTCTGATATATCTGAGGATGCTTTAAAAACTGCAGCAGAAAATGCTGAACTCAATGGCACTGATGTTGAAATCGTAAGAAGCGACATGTTCAGCAGTATATCGGGTAAATACGATATGATCGTATCAAATCCTCCATATATCACACTGGATGAAATGTCTTCTCTTGAACCTGAAGTTTTAAACTACGATCCAAGAATAGCCCTTACTGATGAAGGGGATGGCCTTTCATTCTACAGAATAATTGCTGAAGAAGGAATTTCACATCTTAATGAAAATGGTGCAGTTGTTCTTGAAATAGGATACAACCAGGGCGAAACTGTCGCTGATATCTTAAGAGGCACAGGCAGATACAGAAAAGTAGAATATTTTAAAGACTATTCTGGAAATGACAGAATAGCAGTAGCATATATCTAGAGGTAATACTATGAAAAAAACATTACTTGTATTCGGAATAATCTCAATAGTTCTTGCAGTGGTTTCACTTGCACTTACAGCGCTCTTCTTCATGGCATACATCGGAACTCATGATGGTACCTATGAAATGGCAAGGAACCAGCGCATTGCAATTTTTGTATTTGGAATTCTTACAGTTGTCCTTCTTGTTGCAGGAATCCTTATGCTTAGAGCAAGCAGAAGATAAATAAAGGTGGAATACGAAAAAACCCTTGCTATTCCTTAGCTTTTATGGTATATTTGTTAGGCGGTTAGCTACCGCAGTAAATTTTAACGTTAAAATCAGGATCAAGTAACTTGCTTTATCCAAGAAAGGAGTACCCCAAATGAAGGAAGGAATCCATCCAAACTATGTTGAATGTAAAGTAACTTGCGCATGCGGAAATACTTTCATGACAAAATCAAACAAGCCTGAATTAAGACTTGACGTTTGCTCAGCTTGTCACCCATTCTTTACAGGTCAGCAGAAGTTCATCAACCGTGGTGGACGTGTTGAAAAGTTCAAGAACAAGTACAACATCGACTAATATGGTTACTAACCCTGCAGTTATGCAGGGTTTTTTATTGTAGAGCCATATAAGCTCTGTCTCGCGTTTGAGCGAGACAAATAAACCACCCGCTATGCGGGTGCGCGTCGGATGTTACACAAAAAA
>JAKSSM010000184.1 GCA_024403065.1 Clostridia bacterium
GCAGCTCGTATTCCCCGGATGTCGTGAAAATATGATTGAAGAAGCATCAGCATAGAGACAGGTTTGACAATGCAGGGTTAAAATGTTAAACTAGAAAACTAGAATGAATATTAAAGGGGATACTATTTTGGTAGTAAAAAAGACAAACAGAGACATAAAATCCGAAGAGACAAAAAACAGAATAATAGAGGCATCAAAGAAGCTTTTCAGAAAATATGGCTGCAGCAGTGTTTCAATACAGCAGATCTGTGAAGCGGCTGAAGTTTCAACAGGAACCCTTTATCATTTCTTTGGCTCAAAGAACAAACTTCAGGAGATTTTCTATAAGGATGTTACAGCATTCTTCAAGAAGAATGATTTTGATTATGAGACTGTTGACATTTATGACTTTTTCAGAAAATTCATAGAAGACTTCTATCAGCTGCTTTTACATATGGGAGCTGAAGAAATCTATGGTATTATCTTCACCAGTGGAACAGGCAACAAATCATTCTATGATGAGAACAGACCAAATCACAGGAATATGATCGAGGGCATTGAAAAACTTCAGGAACTTGGTAGAATCCGTAAGGACATTCCGGCACTCCGTATTTCAATGGACCTTTCAGATATATCAATAGGTGTTTTTGCTCACTGTTATACAATGGAATGTATGGATAGGTTTACTGATGAAGCAATGAGACTTCAGACACCATATATTGATACAATTGCAATATCCAAACTGAAATAACTGAATCAGAATCAGGTGAAAATATCAAAAGAACCGGTTAAACCGGTTTTTTTATTGCATACACTTGTTTATTATTGTGTGCAAAATTTTTGTCGGTTTTATGATAGAATAGTCATGTTGATAATATATGTAAAAGAGGGTAGATGTATGCGTGGAATAAATACACAGAAATCAAAAATCAGAAATACAATTTTTAAGGAAATAGCAAATCTTGCATATACTGGTGGCGGTACAAAGCAGCTTGAAGAAATTCCCTACAGAATTATTCCGGGAGAAATAGCAAAGTATCGTGACAGTGTATTCCTTGAACGTGCAGTAATTGGAGAAAGACTCCGTGCTGCCATGGGTCTTGAAGTAAGACTTGCAGATGATCCGGATCCTATTTCAGAAGGAATGGAATCCAGTATGATAGATGAAAAGTACTATGAACCACCCCTTATAGATGTAATCCGTTTTGCCTGCAACAGATGTCCTGATGACAGAATCTTCATAACTGATGCATGTCAGGGATGTCTTGAGCATCCATGTATTGAAGTATGCCCTATGGAAGCAATTTCAATGAAACATGGAAGATCAGTAATTGACGAAGAAAAATGCATAAAGTGTGGAAAGTGTAAAGAAGTATGTCCATACAGTGCGATCATTTTCCAGGACAGACCATGTGAAATCGCATGTGGATTAGGTGCAATAAGAGCTGATGAAAACGGAATTGCAGTAATCAATCCTGAAAAGTGCGTATCCTGTGGACAGTGTCTTGTTTCATGTCCATTTGGTGCAATTGTTGATAAAGGACAGATTTATCAGACAATCCAGGCTATAAAGGAAGGAGAACCGGTTGTTGCAATAATTGCACCCAGTGCTGTTGGACAGTTCGGTTCAGAAGTTACATATAGGAATATAAGGGCGGCATTCAAGGCTCTTGGATTCTATGATGTGGAAGAGGTAGCAGTTGGTGCAGACCTCTGTACTCTTCAGGAAGCTGAAGACTTCTTAAAGGAAGTACCGGATGTTATTCCATTTATGGGTACAAGCTGCTGTCCATCATGGGCAAAGATGGTTAGAAATGAATTTCCTGAACAGGCAAAGTGTATCTCCATGGCCCTTACTCCAATGGTGCTCACTGCAAGACTCATAAAGACAAAGATGCCTGAAGCAAAGATCTGTTTCATTGGACCTTGTGCTTCAAAGAAGCTTGAAGCAAGCAGAGAAACAGTAAAGAGCTATGTAGACTTTGTACTTACATATGAAGAAGTGCAGGGCATGTTTGATGCAAAGGAAATTGATTTCAGGTCACTTCCAGAAGATGCTCCTCTTGACAGTGCATCAGGGGACGGCAGAGGCTTTGCCACATCAGGTGGTGTTGCTCAGGCTGTAGTGAACCTCATAAAGGAAAAGGATCCTGAAAGAGAAGTTAATGTAGTAAGTGCTGAAGGGCTTGATAACTGCAAGAAACTTATGCTTATGGCAAAGGCAGGTCGATACAACGGATTCCTTCTTGAAGGAATGGCGTGTCCTGGTGGATGTATCGGAGGAGCTGGTACA
>JAKSSM010000185.1 GCA_024403065.1 Clostridia bacterium
TCTACAAATGAAGGAACTCCGCCTGTATGGTCATAATGTCCGTGTGATATTACGCAGTAATCAGCATCAGAAAGATCAATATCCATCTTGCCTGCATTTTCAAGATAAAGGTCTGTTGAACCTGTATCAAAAAGGATGTTCATACCTTCAGTTTCAATATATACGGAAAGACCGTGTTCAGCCTTCAGATTCTCACTCTTTGTGCTGTTTTCAACAAGAAAGCTAATCTTCATTTTCTCCTCCTATACAAAAAGGCTGCTCTGCAGCCTTCTCTTTACATAAACTTAATGAAACCTTCTACGTTTGCAGCAATATCTCCCTTATATACAGCTGAACCAGCTACTACAAGGTCTGTACCTGCTTCAAGTATTGCTTCAATGTTACCGTGACCTGCTCCTCCATCGATTTCGATTTCAAAGTCAAGACCTCTTTCTTCTCTTATTTCTGCAAGTCTTCTTATCTTATCCAGGGCATGAGGTATGAACTTCTGTCCGCCAAATCCTGGATTTACGCTCATTACAAGAACCATGTCAAGATCTTCAAGAACATCTTCAATCATGCATAATGGTGTGCCTGGGTTGAGTGCTACTCCTGCCTTTACTCCAAGCTCCTTTATATTCTGAATTGTTCTGTGGATATGAGGGCATGCCTCCACATGAACTGTAATATATTCAGTCTGGTCTGTAACAAAGTCTGCAATATACTTATCCGGATTTTCAATCATAAGGTGCACATCAAAAGGAAGTGAAGTCTTTCCAGCAATTGACTTCATTACTACTGCTCCATATGAGATGTTTGGTACAAAATGTCCATCCATTACATCAACGTGAACAACATGTGCTCCTGCTTCTTCTATTGCCTTTACCTCTTCTCCAAGCTTTGAAAAATCTGCTGAGAGAATTGATGGTGCAAGTCTTTTCATAATATCTCCTTAGTATTTCTTTTTTTCTCTTATTTCACTTATCTGTACTTCATATGACTTATATCTCATAGGATGGATTTTTCCTTCTGCAAGGGCATCTCTTACAGCACATGACGGCTCCTTAAGATGTCTGCAGTTATCGAAGTAGCACTGACCCTTGTATTCAGCCATTTCAGGGAAATGAATATCAAGTTCATCTTCATCTGTTTCTAAGATATCAAAGGATGTGAAGCCGGGAGTATCGTAGATATATCCGCCGCCTTCAGCCTCGAAGATTTCAACGTGTCTTGTTGTATGCTTACCTCTTCTTGTCTTATGGGATATGTTTCCTGTTTCTGCATTGGCATCAGGAAGAAGAGCATTTAAGATTGTAGACTTGCCCACCCCCGAAGGACCAGCAAAAGCTGCTGTCTTTCCTGAGATAAGCTTCTCAAGTTCTTCAAGTCCTGCTTTTTCCTTTGCACTCATGAAAACAAGCTTATATAAGCTGCCATATATGTCTTTTATTTTTTCTATCTGTGCTTCATCGGCAAGATCAGTCTTATTTACTACAACGACTATATCTGTGCCGTGAATATCCGCCATGACAAGGAACTTGTCAATTACCGGAAAGTTAGGTTCTGGCTGTGCTGCAGCCATTACAACTATAAAACAGTCAATGTTTGCTATAGGCGGGCGAATGAATATGTTCTTACGGGGAAAAATCTCCTCTATAACGCCTTTTCCTTCGTCGGTAAGGGAAATATCCACTTTATCGCCTACAGCCGGTGAAATCCCCCTTTTTTTGAAGATTCCACGGGCTTTGCATTCATATACAGTTTTATCTTCAACTCTTCCATAGTAAAAGCCTGCTATTCCTTGAATTATTGTTCCCTGCATTATTCGTACCATTCATCTCCAGGTTCTGTACTGACGTGAACACCAAACGTTTTGCCGCAAAATTTCGCACCTTCATTCCAATTCATATTTTTACCTCACTCAAGAATATTTTCAAATAAACCTAAAATAGTTAAACAATGACTAATTTCATAAGCGAAACTTTTGCCAGTTGTAATTTTTTTAATAGGTTCTTTAGGATAAAATTTATTGAAAATTGAAATAGATAAAAGAGAATTATCTTCTGCCACGTCTTCAAGTTTTATATAATAGTTTTTATTAAGGATATTCATATTAAATATCCTCGTTCTGTTCAATGATTTTAAGAGTTTCCTCACTAAACTCAATTACAGGAATATCGCCGCAAACAGTATCATATTCTTTCATACTAACAATTTCATAGATATTACTAAATGCGGTTTCAAGATAAGAAGTT
>JAKSSM010000186.1 GCA_024403065.1 Clostridia bacterium
ATACATGGTGTCACTTACATGAACTGCATCCCATGCCTTTCCGTTTTTCTTTTCTCAGAGGAATCCATCCCCACTATCATCTGTATCATAATAGTGGAATTCATGACCCAGGCTTACATCACCCGAATCCGCTATCATGGAATCCACCTTTGCTGTCATTTTTATATATCCGAATCTTCCAAGCTTTCCTGTATTGAAACTGCCTGCAGGGAATACTCCTGCCATACTGTGCCCTTCAATGCTGCTAGAAAGATACATGAAGCCTCCACATTCAGCTATGATTGGAAGACCAGAGAGTATTGCCTCCTTTATCTCTTTTAGAAGGGTTTCGTTTTTAGATAGAGTATCCTTATACAGCTCTGGATATCCTCCACCGATATACAGTCCATCTAGGTCTTCTGGAAGATGGTTATCAGTTAAAGGGCTGAAATATATAAGTTCGCTTCCCATCCTGCTTAAAAGATTCAGATTATCCTGATAATAGAAGGAGAATGCGTTATCCTTTGGAACACCGATTCTTACCTTTTCCATTACAGGAATATCAATTTCATCATATTCCAGTGCTTCTGCTCCTTCAGCAATGGAAAGAAGTGCCTGAAGATCCACTGTTTCACTTATTGTATCAGCAAGCTTTTTGAGTTTAGTATCAAGATCCTTTACTTCATCAGCAGTAACAAGCCCCAGGTGTCTGCTTTCAAGGGAGCACTCAGAAATCCTAGGTAAAAATCCAAGTGCCTTTACACTGAATCTCTTTTCTATTTCAGAAGCAAGGATTCTGTAGGTGCTTTCAGTACAGCTGTTAATGATTACACCCTTTATGTTATTTCTGTAAAGAGTAAGGAATCCCTGAAGTGTTGCAAGAATTGAAAGGGATGCACCCTTTCCATTTAATACAAGTACAACAGGAGAACTGAGCTTCTCTGATACATCATATGTGCTTCCTTCAACAGAGTTTATTCCAAGTCCGTCATAGAAACCCATAACACCTTCAATGATATTTATGTCTCTGTCCTTTCCGTTTTCAGAAAGAAGATATTTAAGGGTATTGTCATCATAGAAGTATGAATCCAGATTGAAGCTCTGAAGACCGATTACTTTTCTGTGGAACATTGGATCGATATAGTCTGGGCCGCATTTGAACGCACCAATATCAAGACCCCTGTTTTTAAGCGCCTTAAGCAGTGCACAGGTTACTGTAGTTTTGCCACAGCCACTGTTTGTTCCTGCAATTATTACCCTTTTAATATCCTTCTTCAAAATTACTCCTTTATTACAAATGTGGAAAAGTATCCTGCATCCGTTATTTCATCAATATCTCTATATATCTTTTCAGTTTCCATACCGCAGTCGGAAACCATATATGTCTTATCCTTTAGTCCTGCTTTCCTTATTTCAGAAAGAACCATATCAAGTCTCTTTCCTGATTTCATTATGACCCTGGTTCCCTTAAGTTTAAGAGATTCTGTTATGTTCTCATCTCCAGCAGGTATTATGTGCAGTGGCTCATTCATATCAGTAAGTGATATTCCAAGACGGGATGCAATGGCATTAAAGCTTGTAACACCTGCAATCATTACGCTTTCTATACCAAGGTTCTTTAATGGGTCTATAAGGTATGCTGCAGTAGAGAAAACTGAAACATCACCCAGATTTATGAGTGCAACGTCCATTCCTTTTTCTGCATACTCAGATAATATCCTTGCATTTACCCTGTAGCTTTCAAGTCTCACATCTTCACTCCTGCTCATGGTGAACTCAAGAGGAAGGAGTATCTTTCCATCAAGACATATTTCACCCTTTACAATGTCGAGTGCAATATTGTTCTCTTTCTTAGGATATGCGATTACACTGCAGTGTTCAATTGTTCTTAATGCTTTAAGTGTCATAAGTTCAGGATCCCCTGGACCTACTGACACAAGATATGCTTTACCCTTCACTATACATACTCCAGATCCTGGAAACAGTCATCGATAAGAGTCTTGTCAAGGTTATACAGCTTTGCGATATATTCCTTGTCAAAAATCTCGTCTGGTGTTCCCGATTTATCAATACGGTTTCCTGCAACGCATAAAATCCTGTCTGATACACGTTCAGCAAGGTCAATTTCATGAAGTGACATAAGAACCGAAATATTCTTTTCCTTTACAAGTTCCTTAAGAATTGTAAGGAGTTCCAGCTTGTACCTGATATCAAGGAATGATGTAGGTTCATCAAG
>JAKSSM010000187.1 GCA_024403065.1 Clostridia bacterium
TGACTATACAAAGGAACGGGCAAAGGAAATCATAGATGCAGCAAGGGCTGAAGGCGCTGAAGTTGTCTTTGCATGCATGCACTGGGGCAAGGAAAACTGGACAACAGTTCACAAGAACCAGAAGACAATCGGAAAGCAGCTTGCTGACATGGGTTACGACTGCATCATAGGTTCACATCCTCATGTACTTCAGCCATACACAACAATCACTTCAGGAGACAGAACTGTTCCTGTCTTCTATTCACTTGGAAACTACGTTTCACAGAATTTCAACAACGTTAAGTCAAGATCAGTAATTGCTGTTATCGACCTTTCAAGGGCAGACGGCAAAGTGAAGATTGACTGTTCATATATACCTATTTCAACAGTTGAAAGCTATAATGGAAGACCTTTTGTTGTAATTCCTTTAAAGAAAATCAGCAAGAGACCAAAGAACATCAGAAAGTTTCAGAGAATCTCAGGTGAAATAGGCGAAGAAATTGCAATCAACGATTCATATGTAAATAAGGACTACAAAGAAGATAAGGTTGTTCACGAAAAGAAGGAAAAGGCAGTAGAACCGGACATTTCAAAGATAACAAGCTTCCCGTTCGAATACGAAGACAACCACTTCACATACACTGTATATGAAGACCATGTACGTATCAACAGCATCAAGCCTGAATACAGATCTGTTTCATGTACAGTTCCAGAAGAAGTTCTTGGACTTCCTCTTACAGAATCAGTTGATGGTATATTTGAAAATAACGACCATCTCAGAAAAATCAAGTCAATTGGAATTCCATATGTAAGTGCGAGACTATGCAAGAACTGTCAGTACCTTGAAGGTTTCCGCATGGGTCAGGGAACAACAGTTGTACGCGAAGAAGCCTTTGCAGGATGCACTAATCTTTACTCAGCCGTTATGAAGCGTGGAGTAAAGACTATCGAAAGCAAAGCTTTCAAAGGCTGCACAAATCTCAAGAGCGTAAAGGTGCCAAACAATGTTACTGACATTGCAGACGATGCTTTTGAAGGATGCAGCAGAGCAGTATTCTACTGCGATGAAGGTTCCTATGCTGAGCAGTATGCAAAGGAACACGGCTTTAAGGTTATATACATGAAACTGCCATAAGGCGAAAGGAAAACATACATGTCCTACCAGAGCAATGCATGGATGAAAAAGTATGAAATCAAGGAACCAGATCTTGACTTCATCGAAAGAAGCCACCCTTCTCTCGAAGAAGTTTCAATGGAACCTGAAAGATATACTTTAAAGAAGAAATACTGGACAAAAAAGAATAAGACAAGAAAGCTTTTCGAAAAGAAGCCTGTAACCATCCTCTTCACAGGAGACATTACTTGCTTCGATAAGCAGTTTGAGGCAGCAAAGACTGAATCAGGCTATGACTTCACATATGAATTTGACCTGATGAAGCCAATCTTTGCACAGGCTGATCTTGTAGTCGGCAACATGGAGACAGTCCTCTGCTCCTATGCCCCATACAGGTCAGAAAAGGTTGTAATAGAAGAAAACTTCTACTGTAACGCTCCCCTTGATTTTCTTGACGCCGTTAAGAAGTCAGGAATAGATGTGCTTACAAACTCAAACAACCACGACATTGATGCCGGCGCAATAGGTCTTGGAGAAACCATCGATAATCTCGAAAATTTCGGTTTCATCCACACAGGCACATTCAAAGATGACAGAAGGCGCTACGAGCTTATTGATGTTGAAGGATATAAGGTTGCAATAACTGCTTTCGCCACTGACCACAATGCCCTTTCCTGTAACATTACTGAAGAGGGTCAGAAGGCAATGCTCAGTGACTACTCAAAGGAAGCTGCCCAGGCAATAATATCCGGTGCTAGAGCTGATGGCGCTGAAACCGTAATCGCATGCATCCACTGGGGTAAGGAAAACAAGACAGAAGTCCATCAGGATCAGTACCGCATAGGACAGGAGCTTGCAGATATGGGCTATGACTGTATCATAGGTTCCCACCCTCACGTGCTTCAGAAATACAGCACAATAAAATCAGGAAGCAGAGATGTTCCAGTGTTCTATTCCCTTGGAAACTATGTTTCCACCCATTTCCCACGCTGCTATTCCTCAAACATCATTTCATATTCATCCCTCGCATCAAACTTAAATAGTACATTTATGTTTCGCATATGGGATTCTTTATGCGCGTAATGTC
>JAKSSM010000188.1 GCA_024403065.1 Clostridia bacterium
TATATTACACAAGTCCTTTTAGAATGTCAACTCTTTTATAAAAAAAAAGACTACCCGAAGTGATATGTACCCTCTTTACTGGACAACCAGTAAGGAGGGTTTTTTAATGCGGTACAGTTACGAGTATAAGTTGGAATGTATTGAATTGTTTCTGAAAGGTGTCTGGCCGAAGACACCAACAGGAATAAAGGATAAGAATTTTCATAGAGCTGTTAGAAATTGGGCTCGTATTCAGGAGCAGTGTGGCAGTGAAGCACTTAGACATACGCGGCTTAACAAAGCCTGGACGCCAGAAGAAAAATACGAGCTGGTAGCAAAGGTTATGGCTGGTAATTCAATTCTGTCTGTTGCTATATCTGCAGGCATAAGCGATGGACAGTTGTACAACTGGGTTCGCAAATACAATGATTTGGGTTACAATGGTCTCATAGGTAAGAAGAAAGGGCGTCCTAGAAAAGACAAGACTATGAGTATTAAGAAAACTGATTCCAAACCATTGAATGAATCCGAACGTGAAGAACTGATCAGGTTAAGAGCTGAAAACGAATACATGAAGGCGGAGATTGCTGTGGCAAAAAAAGAAATGGCCTTGAGACACGAAAGATGGGCTGCGCAACTCAAGGCGAAAAAGCAGCAATCATCAGAGAACTCAGAGAAGAAGGATATCCGCTAAAGCATCTGCTTAAGGCAATGGGATTAGCCAGATCCACATACTATTTTGAACTGAACAAGACTAATGCTGTTGATGAAAGAAACGCTGAGATTACTGAAGTGATTAAGGATATTTTCGAGCATCACAAGCATAGATATGGTGTCAGAAGAGTTCACATGGAAATGAGAAATCTCGGCTTCACTGTCAACCACAAGAGAGTGCAGCGAATCATGCATCAGCTTGGCCTTCTTGGCAAGAGGCCAAAGCAGAAATACCACTCGTACAAGGGTGAAGTCGGGAAAGTTGCCGACAATGTAGTCGACCGTAATTTCAGCACAGATGCTCCTTTAGAGAAATGGAGCACTGATGTTTCTCAGTTCAGCTTTCCATGGGGAAAGTGCTATCTTTCTCCAATACTAGATATGCATACAAATGAGATTATCTCATATTCACTGTCCAGAAGTCCGAATCTTGAACAGGTAAAGCAAATGCTTGATGTTGCCTTTGCCAAATTCAGCAATCTTGAAGGACTTATATTTCATTCAGACCAGGGCTGGCAGTACCAGCACAAGTATTTCAGAGATGCACTTAAGGACCATGGCATAATTCAGTCGATGTCAAGAAAGGGAAACTGCTATGATAATTGCATTATGGAAACGTTTTTCGGACGGTTAAAGAACGAGATGTACTACGGATGTGAACACGATTACAGAGACTTCAGTGAGTTTTCTGATGCGATGAGTGAATACATATATTACTACAACAACGAAAGGATCCAGCGTAAAACAAAATGGATGCCCCCTGCAAAATACAGGGAAACATCCATATGTTTCGTTTGATTAATAATTAGTGTCCAGGATTCTGGGTACACATCATTACTCAGGGTCTGTAAGTTTTCTTGGGGTTACGTATGCGCTTTAAAGTTAATGGGGGTCAAAAACCCCTAACAGCCTTACAGAAATAATTCAATAAAATCACAATAAAAAGCACGACAGTATCAGATATCATTTCTGTACTAGTCGTGCCTTCTCTTTCTGTGGTATTTTTTAACTGCGCAATATCCTCAGAAAGAGGTACCTATGAAAAATTTTATCATCAATCTTTTCAATTTGGAAGTCAATTCAATTTCCGATCTGGAGATAATAAATGAAAGCGGAATGGTTTTCACACTTCTCACATTGAGAAAAACTCCCACAGAATGTCCGCATTGCAAGCATGTGACAGAACTTGTTCATGACTACAGAAGACGCACCATCAATCATTCTATCCTTAACGACATGGAGTTGACTCTCGTGTATAACCAGAGGCGCATGTACTGCAGGGAGTGCATGAAATCGTTTCCCGAAAAGAATCCGTTTGTCTCACCAGGCAGAAGAATATCCAACTACACAATCCTCCATGTCATGAAGCTTTTGAAGAATCCTGAAGTCACATTCTCAATGGCCGCAGCTTCCACATCATTATCCATACCTACCGTTGAGCGCATATTCGACGACCATGCAGGCATCTCAACA
>JAKSSM010000189.1 GCA_024403065.1 Clostridia bacterium
TTTCCATGTTTGCTCACCTCTATATTTAAAAAAACCTCGTATAAGCTTATCTATAATAATTGTATCAAAAAGATTCTGAAAAGTAATGTTTCTTATCACGTACTATTTGCAGGTTTAAATATAATGACTTATTGTAAACCAATAATAAAAACCACAAAAAAACTGACCGTTGTGGTCAGTTTTAGTAAAATAATAATATTTTAGAATTCACAAGTCTTTGGTGTTCTTGGGAATGGAAGTACGTCTCTGATGTTCTGCATACCAGTTACATACATGATGATTCTTTCGAATCCGAGACCATAACCGGAGTGCTTTACTCCACCGTACTTTCTCAAGTTCATGTACCACCAGTAATCTTCTTCATTGAGATTCATTTCCTTCATTCTTGCCTGAAGTACGTCAAGTCTTTCTTCTCTCTGTGAACCACCGATGATTTCACCAACACCTGGAACAAGAAGGTCAGATGCAGCTACTGTCTTTCCATCATCATTAAGTCTCATGTAGAATGCCTTGATATCCTTTGGATAATCAGTAACGAATACCGGCTTCTTGAAGATTTCTTCTGTAAGATATCTTTCATGTTCAGTCTGAAGGTCAGCTCCCCAGTAAAGGTCATACTGGAATTCCTTTCCTGACTTGATAAGCATATCAACTGCTTCTGTATATGTTACTCTTGCGAAATCAGAGTTAACGATATGGTTAAGTCTTTCAAGAAGAGTCTTGTCTACGAAATTGTTGAAGAATGCCATTTCTTCTGGAGCATTTTCAAGAACATAGTTGATGATGTACTTGATCATGTCTTCAGCTGTATCAAGATAATCCTTGAGTTCAGCGAAAGCCATTTCAGGTTCGATCATCCAGAATTCGGATGCATGACGTGCTGTATATGAGTTTTCAGCTCTGAATGTAGGTCCGAATGTGTAAACGTTTCTGAAAGCAAGAGCAAAGATTTCTGCTTCAAGCTGTCCTGAAACTGTAAGGCTTACAGGCTTTCCGAAGAAATCCTGTGAATAGTCAATCTTACCATCCTCAGTTCTTGGTGGATTTTCCATATCAAGTGTTGTTACCTGGAACATTTCACCTGCACCTTCACAGTCACTGCCTGTAAAGATTGGAGTGTGAACATATACGAAACCTCTTTCCTGGAAGAACTGGTGGATTGCATATGCGATTAATGATCTTACGCGGAATACTGCCTGGAATGTGTTTGTTCTTGGTCTAAGATAACCGATTTCTCTTAAGTATTCCATTGTATGTCTCTTTGGCTGAAGTGGATAGTCTGGTGTTGATTCACCCAATACTTCTACTTCCTTTGCATTTATTTCAAATGGCTGCTTTGCATTTGGAGTTACCTTTACTGTACCAGTAACCTTGAGTGCTGCACCAACATATGACTTTGCAATTACGTCGTAGTTTGAAAGATTTGCTTCTTCATATACAACCTGGACGGATTTAAAGAATGAGCCATCATTGAGTTCAATGAAACCGAACTTATTGGAATTTCTGTTATTTCGGATCCAACCCTTTACTGTTACAACTTCTCCGTCAAACTTCTCGATTCCTCTAAACAGTTCCTTTAATAGAACATCTTTCATAATTTAAACCTCCGTATTAAATAAAATCTACCCTTCATTATATAACCAATGCATAAATAAATCAACAAATAAAAAGTACGGAGCATATGCTCCGTACCTGTTATTCTTCTGTAATTTCCTTAAGCATCTTCATGATGTTTTCATCACTCTTTAAAGCCTCAAACTCCTCGTCAGTAACGCCTGGAAGTTCTTCTGCATGAAGCACTTCTTCCTTTTCCTTAACCAAGGCATTTCCTTCGAGATGCTTCTTCAGAATCTCCTTTATTTCTCTTGTATCTTCTACAAACTCACCATAGGATGAGAGGAAAAGATATCCGAAATATGCGAAGATGATGAGGAACACTGCCGCAAGTGTTGATGTAACTGCTGCCATTACCTTACCTACACGGAATACATAGTATAAGCTGTCGGATGTGGCTACTATTACTGCTGCTGCTATGATTCCTACTACGGTAATTATGAAAAAGGTAAAGGCAAGGTCTCTTATTTTCTTTCCTTTGCTTTCCAAAATAAACCTCCTGTTATTTTAAAGCCTCTGCAATTTCTGCATATAAAGGCTTGAGTGTTGG
>JAKSSM010000019.1 GCA_024403065.1 Clostridia bacterium
TTTTTTCTTGTTCTAATCTTTCCATTTCTGCCCTTTCTTCATCTAATCTCTGTTGTTCTGCTATTCTTTGTTTTTGCTTTCTTAGAATTTGCATTTGTCTTTCCTCTTCACTTCTTTCTGTTGCCTTTGCTTTACTTAAAGCCTTTCTGATTTCTTCTGGTTTTCCGTTTTCAATACCGATATCATCTGCCTTGGTTGCATCACTTCTTGAAAGGAATGCTTCCTTTGCGTCAGGGAACTTTGAAAGGATTCTCTTTCTTATCTCATTCCCAGTAAAGTCAGGATCAGTGAATACGATTATACCCTTTTCCTGATAGGCTTTCTCTATGAGATTCCAGGTATCTATGCTTATGCCAAAGCCGTGAGTCTCAATGGTTCTGCAGTCTACAGCTTCCAGTACTGCTCTTGTATCGTCACGGCCTTCTACTATTACTATTTCATTAATTTTTGGTTTTTGCACTGTCGTCTCCTACAAAAACATAAATGGTCTCTTCAGGTCTAACCAGCTTCAGTTTTGACCTTGCTTCGTTCTCCAGGTATTCTGGAGATTTTACAGATTCATAGATAATCAAAAGTTCCTCCTTCTTCTGAAGGAGTTCCTGATTGTATTTCTCAAGTTCTTTCTCCTGTCTGTCCAGCTTTATGATGTTTACAACACCTCTCATAAAGTAGATTATGACAAGAAGTACAATGAGTGTAACTACAATTGTAACAAAATTGATTTTCTTTCTGTTCATATCTATTTCTTTCGTATTCCGTATACTATTTCTTCAGCTACCGGTGCAACGGCCTGATAGCTTGTTAATAATCTCCTGCTGGTTTCTTCACCGTTGATTTCAGTTACCTCTTCAGTTATTCTCTGAATTCCATTCTGTCCTGCTACTTTGACATAGGAGTATCCCTCATCAAACATACTGGATTCAATTCTTGTTGTGCTGTATGGAATGGTAACATCAGATGTCTCTTCCCTGTAGGATACAACATTCAGACTGTGGAAAGCAGAAAACATATCATCATACGATGCTGCTTCACCTGCTTTTTTTCTTACTTCCTTTATGTCTATTGCTTCAATGATATATACACCTGTATATTCAACATCTGGCTTTCTGTATTTGTCTTTCAGATTATCAAGGAAATCATAGACATATGCTGGATCCTCTACTGTAATGAGATAGTCTCCATCACAGTACACATCATAGAGCTGGATTTTTCTTTCAAAGAGATGCAGCTCCTGGAACTTTTCACCAATTACACTGAAATCAATATCAAGTCCGCCTTTAAAGAAGAATAGTGCAACGAGTAAAAGTACAACCAGCACTTCAACAATTACCAGTATTACTGCTACTCTGCTTTTTCTTTCTTTCATATCTATCTGTTTTTCCTTTAATAAACTACGTATATTCTAGGATCAATATTCTGACCGTCGTTATACATCTCAAGATGGCAGTGGAAACCTGTGGCGTCTCCTGTCATTCCCACTTTTGCAATCTCAGTTCCCTTTGAAACAAGGTCCCCTTCCTTTACAAGGAGTTCAGTATTATGAGCATAAAGCGTGGAAAGAAGATTTCCATGGTCTATTACTACGTAATTTCCATAGCTGTCATCCCAGCCGGCCTTTACCACTTTACCACCATCACAGGCATATACTGGTGCATTTTCATCAGTCTGGAAATCAGTTCCGTTATGGAACTTTCTCTCCCCTGTTAATGGATCTGTTCTGTATCCGTAAACTGTTCCCAGCTTATAGCTGTCTACTGGAAGTCTGAAGGTACCAGTTGCAGTACCTGCTTCTATTCTTTTTGTTCCTTCAATTACTTCTCTTGTTACTGGTTCAAGAAGAATCTCCTTTTCAGCGATTTCTCTTGATTTTTCCTTGCCGTTTACCTCATTTATGAGATAAGTGACCCTCTGTTTTCCGTTTTCACCGCTTTTTTGAGTGACGAAGATATCAAGGTATGCCTCATCAGACTTTATAAATACGGTTTCATAAGGAATTTCTTCAGTCATTTCTGCTTTACGCACTGCAACCATTGTAAGGAGTGGTGCATTTACATGAACTGTAATACGCTTTCCG
Source organism: Clostridia bacterium (assembly GCA_024403065.1). Lineage (GTDB taxonomy): Bacteria > Bacillota > Clostridia > Peptostreptococcales > Anaerovoracaceae > JAKSSM01. The sequence goes on from JAKSSM010000019.1 coordinate 2,075, forward strand.
GCTGCGATTCTGTCTCCAATATCCGGATTGTCTTCAAGGATTTTTTCTGCTGGAATTCCAAGAGAAAGTGCTACTTCTTCAAGAGTTCCCGCTTTATCAACCTTATAGGTTATATCTCTTTCTGTATCCTTTGTGAGAATTGTGAGTGCTTTATCCACGGAAACAGTCTCAGGATCTCCCTTTGCTCTTTTGAAAGTTACATTCTCTTTAAAACCGATTTCTGTATATGAGTCACGGTCTCCTGTGATATATGTTGCTTCGATAAGAGAGAGAACATCCTTTGCTTCCTTCTTTGTGGAAAGGATAGCGCATTCTTTCTTGTCTACATATATGGAATATGGCACATTACCGAAGGTAAAACCATCCGTAAAGTAGTATGCTGTTCCTGCTATCAAAAGCACTAAGGCGATCAGAATGATCGCCAGTGCAGGTTTATTTTTCTTTATCTCCATAGTTTCCTCTAATATGGGATGAATGTTCTTGGGTCAATGTTCTGACCGTTATAGTACATTTCGAGGTGACAGTGTGGTCCTGTTACGTCTCCAGTTACACCGACCTTCGCAATAATCTGGCCCTTGTATACCTTTTCACCTTCAGAAACGAGGAGTTCTGAGTTGTGAGCATACATTGTTGAAAGGAGTCCGCCATGGTCGATTGTTACGTAAAGACCGAAGCTGTCATGCCATCTTGCTCTTACTACTGTACCACCGTCGCAGGCATATACGTAAGTTCCGATAGGTGCCTGGAAGTCTGTACCATTATGCATTGCCCACTGTCCTGTAATTGGGTGGATACGGAATCCGTATACTGTACCAAGTGAGTATGACTTGAGTGGTGTAATGAATGTACCAGTACCTTCACGTGGTGGGATTGGCTTAGTACCGTGAGTAATGATTCTGTCCTTTGCTTCAATTATTACATCAGATTCAAGGTCGTATCTTTCGATTTCAACACCATTGATTTCTGTAATTCTTGCTGTTACTCTTCTTTCTCCTTCAATACCACTCTGAGTTGTGATATATGTATCCAGGTAGTATCTGCTGTCGTCTACAAATACTGTGCCGTATGGGAGTTTTTCTGTGAATGTGGATACTCTTACAGTTTCGAGAGTGATCTTTGGACTCATTGTCTTTAAGATTACCTGTCCACCGATGTAGTAGTTTTCTTCAAACTTAGGGTTAAGTTCATCGAATTCAGCTCTTGTCATTCTGTAGCGGTTACAGATTGAATCAGGTGTATCATAAAGCTGAATTGTATATGTGAATTCCTTTTCATCAGCTTCCATAATATATGAAAGAGCTGCTTCAGGATTCATGATATGGTCTACTGTTGTCTGAACTTCTTCTACCTTTACATTTTCTACGAATCCTATATGTTCGTATTCTCTGAGGTCACCCTTTACATATTTGAGCTTTATATCATTAAGGATGCCTTCGGCATGTTCATGGGTATCGATTATTGCAAGAAGATCATCATCTGCATATATTCCGTAGGCTGCTACATTGATATCTCCTAAGCACGACAGTTTGTTAAGTACTGTATCCATACTGTCGATATCTCTATCGATGGAAAGTGTTGGCTTGAATGTGATATCACGGTCAGCACTGATTTCTACTGCTGCACCATACTGAGTTGTAAGCTCTTTACTTACAAGATCAAGTATATATGTTACATTCTTCTGTTCCTTTACTACTCCAAGCTTGATGCCGTTATAGAAATACTCGTAGTTTATTACGGATGAGTATACGATAATAAGTACAAGTCCTACGAAGAAGGCAAGGATTGTAGCTCGTATGAACTGACGTCTTCTTCTGAAGAGAGATTCTCTGTAGGCATAGGCCCATCTTAAAAACTGTACCGATTTCTTTCCGACGAACCAGACAATTACATCCAGTATATAGTCTACGATATCAACGATCTTTGCACCCAGATTCTGAAGTCTCATTCCCGACTGACCGAAGTAGTCTGCGAAACGGTCAAGCAGGAAATCCAGATTTGTAACAAAGAAACCTGCAATTAGTTCGAGTCTTAAAAGGAACCAGTTTTCCTTTTTGCCTACTACACGCAGAAGTTCATTCTTGTATTCCTTCTTCTGGAGTTCAAGTCTTTCCTTCTGGAGTTTTTTCATCTCTTTTGGAGAAACGGCGTTCTCAACAGGAATTACAAGCTCTACAGGCACTATTTCTGTATCAATAGGTACTATAGCAGTACTTTCAGCAGGGATTTCATCTTCTACTGGAGTTTCCGTTTCCTCTGTTTTATCCTCAGTTTCAGGGATACATTCCTCTTCAGGTTCTTCTTTTACTACCGGTGTTTCATCTGCAGCAGGAGTTTCAGCTTCATTTTCAGTTGTGTCATTCTGTTCTTCTCTGATGCTTTCCACATCAAAATCAGGAACCACTGTCTTGGAGTTGTACTCCTCAAGTGTTTCTGCCTTTAATGCGGATCTCACTATTTCATCAAAATCGAACTTTACTTCTTTTGCCATAATTCTGCTTCGCTGTACCTTTTACTGTAGCAGGAACATTTTCCTCCATTTTCATCAATTCCAGTATCCCTGCATCTGCTGCAGAGGTAACGGATATTTGTATAGTCCATTGGGAAACCGTTTTCCGTAAGAAGCAGTGCACGTGATGCTTCAAGATCAAGAACATTTTTCTTGAGTCCTGATACATCCACACGTCTTAACACCTTCATAGTGATTTCCCTCTGGATTTCATTTATATTCTTATCAATTTCCTTAAGTTCAGGAACCTTGGTATATACTTCTTCTTTTCTTTCCTTTGCCTTCTCTTCAGCCTGGTCTCTCAGATACTGATAGTATTCAGTTACTGTCTTCTTGCTTACAACTATATTAGAGTTTACATCTCTATCCATAGCCTTGGCTTCCTTGGCCCAGCTTTCAAGAATTGCATTTACATATCTCAGATTTGGATTTGTAGTTGCGATGGTTCTTCCACATGCATCCAGGATCTTTTCTACAGTGAACTTCTTTTCATCAAGCCATGAATCCATAAGTTCCTTTTCAGCATCTGTAGCATTTCTTCTGATTCCAAGAGAACCAAGGATTCTTCTGTAGGCATCCTGCTTTTCATCTACAAGTCTTATATATTCCTTTACATCTTCTTCAGTCTTAAGTCCTCGATCATTCCAGGAACATACAACCTTTTCGATGTATTTTACATTATCCTTTCCGCGTTCACTGCAGTATCTTGCAGCACCCAGAATTACATCGGAAGTAATATTGTAGTCTTTTCTCCATGATTTTACTGTAAGAAGATCCTTTGATGAGAGAGTTCTTCCAGTAGCTTCTTCAAAGGCTCTGAAGAGTTCCTTCATATCATCCTCAACCATGGACTTCTTTTCTTCCTCTTTCTTTTCAGTAAATTTTCCGTAGATTGTTTCACGGAGGCTTAAGAATTCTACTGAATATGAGTCGCCTTCTGGAATTCTTTTTACAAAACCAAGGTTTTCATAATATGAAAAAGCAGCATCAATGGTATCCTCTGGAAGATTGAGCTTTTTAGCCATATCTTCTATACCTGAATCCCTCTGATACTCTGATGAAAAGAGTCCATAGAGATACACCTTGACATAGTCAGATGGTGCATCTACAAGGCCTTCCGTTATATATATGTTTTCTACTGCTGTTGATTTGAGATAGATATCATTTGCAGTATGTTTTCTGAATGCCATTTATACCTCTAGAATGCCTGATCACTGAACTTTGTGTACATTGCAACCCAAGTGAGTTCAACTTTACCTACTGGACCTTTACGGTTTTTGGCGATATTGATTTCGCATACACCAGGTTTTTCAGTTTCAGGGTTATAGTAGTCATCACGGTAAAGGAGCATAACAATATCGGCATCCTGTTCGATAGAACCGGATTCTCTCAGATCCGCGATGTTTGGTCTGTGGTCTGTTCTTGCTTCTGGACCACGGTTAAGCTGTGAAAGAAGGATTACAGGACAATCCATTTCACGGGCAAGCTGCTTGAGCTGTCTTGAAAGCATGGATACTTCCTGCTCACGGCTTGATGACTTTCCGTCAGAACCCATAAGCTGGAGGTAGTCGATTACTACCATATCAAGACCCTTTTCAGATGCCTTCATACGTCTGCACTTGTTCTTCATTTCCATAAGGCTGATACCAGGTGTGGCATCGATTGTAATATTGGCCTTCTGGAGTTCATCTGTTGCAAGGGCAATTCTTTCCCAGTCAGTGTTGTCAAGGTTACCCTTTGTGAGTTTCTGGGACTCTACTCTTGCCTGCATGGAGATAAGTCTCATACCAAGCTGTTCTTCGTCCATTTCCAGACTGAAGATAAGTACGGATGATCCAGCCTTTATTGCTGACTGGAGAGCAATATTAAGGGCAAATGCTGTCTTTCCCATGGAAGGACGGGCAGCAATTATAATCATATCTGATCTCTGAAGACCATTTGTCATTTCATCAAGTTTTTTGAAACCTGTTGGAACACCTGTAAGTTTATCAGGGTTCTGTGAAATTTCGTCGATGTTTTTGAGGTTTCTGAGTAAAACATCCTGAAGAGCGATATAATCCTTCTTCTGTCTTCTCTGAGAAATGGAAAGAATTTCCTTTTCTGCATAGTTAAGGATTTCATCTGCGTTCTGTTCTTCTGCATATCCCTTTTCTGTAACATTTTCAGTGGACTTTATCATATTGCGAAGCATTGCCTTTTCCTGAACAATCTTTGCATAGTCCATTGCATTGGATGATGAAACCACATTGGAAACAATGTCAACTACATAGGCACGTCCCCCAACCAGTTCCAGTGCTCTTCTCTTTTTGAGACTTTCGGATACTGTAAGGAGGTCTACTGCCTTGTTTTCTCTGTAGAGTTCAACAATTGCATCAAAAATCTCAGCATTCTTCTCGTTATAGAAGTCTGCCTTCGTAAGTTCATTTACTATGTCACCAAGTACCTCTTTATCCAGCATGCAGGCGCCCAGGACATTCTTTTCGGCGTCGTCACTATGTGGAGGAATTCTCTCTGCCATAATTTTCTCCTATGCTTCGATATCAACCTTAAGCTTTGCTGAAATTTCAGTATAAAGCTTTACTGTTACTTCTGTCTTTCCAACTTCCTTGATTGGGTTCTTGAGTTCGATCTTCTTCTTGTCGAGTTCAATCTTTTCCTGAGTTTTAAGAGCGTTTGCAATATCCATGGATGTAACTGAACCGAAAATCTTGCCGTTGTCTCCAGCCTTTACCTTGAGCTTTAATTCAAGCTTTTCAAGTTTTTCCTTTAAAGCTCTTGCTTCAGCCTTTTCTTCTTCGATTCTCTTTGCTTCAAGAGCCTTCTTTCTTTCAAGTGTCTTTATGTTGTTTGGAGTTGCTTCGATTGCAAGTCCCTTTGGAAGAAGCATGTTCTTTGCATATCCGTCTGATACGTTACATGTATCTCCCTTTTTACCAGTTCCCTTTACGTCACTAAGCAATATTACCTTCATTGGTTTCTCCTCCGTTTATTTTAAGAATTTCCATTATTTTACATACGGTGTCATCTATGGATGTATCTACCTGAGCAGCTGCTACAGTAAGATGTCCTCCACCACCGAATTTTTCCATTACAGTCTGAACATTCATGCTTCCAAGAGATCTTGCAGATATAACGGTCTTTTCACAGTTGTTTCCTACAGTGAATGATGCCTTTACTCCCTTTAAAGTAAGGAGCTCATCTGCAATCTGTGCACACATGATCTGTGCCTCAGGATTTACGAAGTCTAGTGTAGTAATTGCGATACCACCTTCATAGATCTGCGCCTTTAAAAGTGCAAGGGATTTTATCTTTACATTTTCAAAGTCTTCCTGGAAGTAGCGCTTTACTTCTGTTGGGTCTGCACCCTGACGTCTCAGCCATGCAGCAGTTTCAAAGGTACGAACCCCTGTCTTCATAGCGAATGCATCAGTATCAACGATGATACCTGAAAGAAGTGCTTCAGCCTCAAGCTTGTTTACTTTCTTCTTTTCAGTCATAAACTGAAGAATTTCAGTTACCATTTCTGAAGCAGATGAAGCATATGTTTCCATATATGCAACTGTAGGGTTGTCAATCATATCCTCTACACGTCTGTGATGGTCAATGATTGCAATCTTGTCACATACATCCAGAATTGCAGGGCACTGTACAAGTGACTTTCTGTGAGTATCTACTACTACAAGAAGTGAGTTGCTTTCTGCAAGTTCAATAGCACGGTCACTTGAGATTATGTTGTATTCGTCCACATATTTTGCCTGATTGTAGATACTTTCAAGAGTTTCAGTAACTTCGTCAAGAACGATATATGGTTCCTTTTCCCATTCACGTACAAGTCTGTAGATACCCATGGCAGCACCGAAGCTGTCCATATCTGCGTATCTGTGGCCCATAATGATTACATTCTTTGCATCAGCTGTAAGCTGTTTCAAGGCATGACCAATCATTTTGGACTTACCCTTTGAATGGTTTTCTGCAGTCTGGATTGTTCCACCATAGTACTGCATCTTCTGTTCATTCTTTACAACAGCCTGGTCACCTCCACGGCCAAGAGCAAGCTCTAGAGCCATTTCAGCATAATCTTCACCTTCACTTAAGGTTTTACCGCCTACACCTACACCGATTGAAAGACTTGCAGGGAAATCTTCTCCTGTATCAATGTCCCTTACTTCATCAAGTACAGGGAAATTCTTTTCAGTCATTTCCTTCAGGAATCTTCTTTCAAACCATACAAGATACTTTCCGTTCATTGTACGGGTGATGGATGCATCATATTTTTCAAGCCATGAAGCTACAGCCTTATCTATTGCACTTGAAAGTTCAAGTCTTGGGCTTTCACCACTTGGGTAGATGAGATCGTTGTAGTTGTCTACTTCGATCTTCATGCAGCATGGCTTTTCGTTATCATATTTTTCTTTAAGCAGTGAATATGGAGTCACGTCAAAGAAGAGTACTGCTCTGACATCCTGTCCTTTGTACTCATCCTTATATACGTATAACCTGAATACCTTACCGTTTCTCTTGAGTTCAGTATCCAGGAATCCGTCTGCCGGAACCACTTCCTGATTTGGGACTGCTGTAATAGAGAAGAAGTCTGCACCTTCAAGCTGGTCATAGATGAAAACATCTGAAATCCTGCTGTTGGCATAAACTACCTTTCCATTGTCATCAATCATTATAACAGGAACCAGGTTCTCGCTGATTCTTCCTGCTTTTTCTGTATTGTCCATGTATCTCCTTAATGTTTCACGTGAAACATCTTAATCTATTTTACAGATCTTAAAAGGTCTATGAGGCGTTCAAGTTCTTCCTTTGAGTAGTACTCAATTTCAATCTTGCCCTTTTTGCCTGACTCAAGGATGTTAACCTTTGTTCCAAGAGCATCCTTAAGCTCTGCTTCAACCTTGAGAAGATCGGCATTTTTTGTTTTCTTTTTTGTCTTGCGGTTCTTGCCGTCAGCATTTACAAGTTTTTCTGTTTCTCTAACGGATAAACCTTCAGAAACAATTCTCTTGTAGATTCCTTCCTGCTTTTCAGGATCTACCCCTATAAGAGTTCTTGCATGTCCAGATGAGATTGTGCCACCTGCAACAGCCTCTCTAATATATTCAGGAAGCTTTAAAAGTCTTAAGGAGTTTGTGATGTAAGGTCTGCTCTTACCTACACTCTTTGAAACCTCTTCCTGAGTAAACTTATAGACAGTAATCATCTGATTAAGTCCTTCAGCTTCTTCGATTGGGTTAAGGTCCTCACGCTGCATGTTCTCGATGATGGCGATAAGCATATTCTCTTCATCATCAAGTTCTCTTACAAGTGTAGGAACGACTGTGAGCCCTGCCTTTACAGCAGCTCTCCATCTTCTTTCACCTGCAACGATTTCGTATCCCTTTTCCACCTTTCTTACGATGATAGGCTGAATAACCCCGTGTTCATTGATGGATTTTGCAAGATCATCAATCTTTTCAGGGTCAAAATACTTTCTTGGCTGATTCTCATTAGGTCTGATGTCGTGAATTGAAATATATTTCACGCTGTCCTTTGAACTAGCCTCTGCTGTTTCCTTTATTTCTACGGATGGAGCTGATGGCGCAGTGTCAGCGAAAAGTGACTCAAGGCCACGTCCAAGTCCGCCTTTTACTTTTGGTGCCATTGTTCTAGTCCTCCTCTAAATCAAGGAACTCTTCAGCAAAGTCCATGTATGCGATGGCTCCCTTTGACTTTGGATCATATTCTGTAATTGGAAGTCCGTAGCTTGGTGCTTCAGCAAGACGAACATTTCTTGGAATGACAGTGGCATATACCTTGTCTCCGAAATACTTCTTTACTTCCTGTACTACCTGTGCTGAAAGATTCGTTCTTCCATCGAACATGCTTAAGATAACACCCTGGATTTCAAGATCCTTGTTAAGACTCTTCTTTACAAGATTGATTGTTGATACAAGCTGGCTTACACCTTCAAGTGCATAGAATTCGCACTGGATAGGGATGAGCACGCTGTCAACAGCTGTAAGGGAGTTGATTGTAAGGAGTCCAAGTGATGGAGGGCAGTCGATAAGAATATAGTCGTATCTGTCCTTTACCTTACTTAAACCATCCTTAAGCGCCAGGTTTCTGTTGTCCATTGAAACAAGCTCCACTTCTGCTCCTGCAAGATCCTGACTTGCTGGAATCAGGTCAAGATTTTCAACCTGAGTGTGGATGATTGCTCTTTCCGGATCATATGTACTATCTGTAAGAATGTTATATACAGTGTCTGTAAGTCCCTTCTTCATAACACCAACTCCGGATGTGGTATTGCCCTGAGGGTCAATGTCAAGAATGAGGACTTTCTTTCCTCTTAAAGCAAGGCATGCAGCAAGATTGATGTTTGTAGTAGTCTTGCCTACTCCGCCTTTCTGGTTAAAAATAGCTATTGCTTTTCCCACTTAAATAACCTCCTGATTTTAGTCATTCCAAATCATTCTAATTATACATTAGAATGCAGAAAATTGCCACTATTAAATACTCAATGTTTCACGTGAAACATTATCAAAAAAGCGCGCAACTGCGCGCTTTTTCAGTACCTGTGGATAAGTTGTGGATAAGATGTGGATTATTTTAACGGCTTTTTATCCACTGTTCCAGCCTTTCTTGGGTATGCAGAAGGTGTATTCTTTACTTTTCTGAATACCATGAGATTATGGGAAATTCCATATTTTTCCATTTTTGAACTTTCAGTTCTTACATATTCTCCGCCAAGAATCTTAAGAGCCTTGCTGTATTCCTCTTCTTCAGTTGCCTTGTATGCAATGAAGTATCCTCCAACCTTTACATAAGGAAGTGCATATTCAAGTAGCACCGGAAGATTTGATACTGCACGGGATGTAACAATATCAAAGGATTCTCTGTATTTACTGTCCCTTGCATAGTCCTCTGCTCTTCCGTGAAGAGTAGTAACATTCTTTACATCCTGCTCAAGAAGAAGTGTGTCTATTACATTCAGTCTCTTCTTCAAGGCATCAAGGAGATAGAATTTCTTTTCAGGGTCATTTATTGCAAGTATTGCTCCAGGGAATCCTGCACCAGTTCCAATATCAAGAACGGTCTTTCCTTCCTGATATTCAGGAAGTTCAGTTATTGCAAGGGAGTCAATAATATGCTTTACCCAGAATTCTTCTCTTTCCTTTATTGCTGTCAGGTTTATCTTCTCGTTCCACTGGAGAATTCCTTCCATGTATTTTTCAAACTGTTCTTTTTTATCCATTTGTTCTTCTCATCTTTTCAAGATATATAAGGAGTACATTGATATCTGCAGGAGATACTCCTGAGATTCTTGATGCCTGACCGATTGAAAGTGGCTTTACCTGTGAAAGCTTCTGTGCACCTTCAATACGTAAGCCTTCAATCTTGCTGTAATCCATATCAGGGTCAAGCTTTCTGTCTTCAAGCTTCTTGTACTTCTTGATCTGTTCAAGCTGCTTCTTTATATATCCCTCATACTTTATCTGAACTTCAAGCTGAGCTATTTCATGATAAGTAAGCTCTGGTCTTGTTTCATCATCAATTTCCTTAAGGTCTTCATATGTAATCTGTGGTCTCTTGAGAAGTTCCACAAAGTTTACACCTGATTCAACTTCAGTTGTTCCCTTTCTTGAAAGAAGCGGATTTGCTTTCAAAGGAGACGCAGTCTTACCTTTCAGTCTTTCAAATTCCTTTTCCACATTTTCTTTCTTTTTAAGGTATCTCATGTATCTTTCTTCAGATGCAAGACCGATTCTGTATGACTTTTCAGTAAGTCTCTGGTCGGCATTGTCCTGTCTTAAAAGAAGTCTGTACTCTGCACGGGATGTCATGATACGGTATGGTTCATTTGTTCCCTTGGTAATAAGGTCATCAAGAAGAACTCCGATATATGCTTCATCACGTCCAAGGATAAATGGTGGTTCACCCTTAAGTTTAAGTGCAGCATTTATTCCTGCCATTAAGCCCTGACATGCTGCTTCTTCATAACCGGAAGAACCATTAAGCTGTCCAGCACAGAAAAGATTTTCAATTGTCTTGTATTCAAGATTGAGATTAAGATCCTGTGGGTCGATACAGTCATACTCTATTGCATAGGCAGATCTCACAATTCTTAAATTTTCAAGACCTGGAATAGTCTTATAGAAATCTCTCTGTACATCTTCAGGAAGTGATGATGACATACCCTGGATGTACATTTCATCTGTATCAAGTCCTTCAGGTTCAACGAAAAGCTGATGACGCTCCTTATCTCTGAAGCGGTTTACCTTGTCTTCAATTGAAGGACAGTATCTTGGACCTATTCCTTCGATTTCTCCTCCAAAAAGCGCAGAACGTGTAAGATTATCCAGAATTACCTTGTGAGTATGCTCATTTGTGTATGTAAGGTAGCATGAAATTTTGTTTTCACCAATTGAATCATTCAGAAATGAGAATGGCACTGGTACTTCATCACCTTTCTGTTCTTCCATCTTTGAAAAGTCCAGTGAATCCTTAAGACATCTAGCAGGAGTACCTGTCTTGAATCTTCTTAATTTCATTCCTGCTTTTTTAAGGGAATCAGCAAGTTCGATGGATGGAGCAAGTCCGTTAGGACCACTCATATAGTTTGATGAACCGATAAATACTTTTCCTGAAAGGAAAGTACCTGTTGCAAGGATTACCGCACGTGCCTTGTATTCAGCACCAGTTTTTTCTATAACTCCTGTTACCTTTCCGTTTTCAGTAAGAAGTTCAACAACTTCTCCCTGCTTCATATCAAGATTTTCAGTATGTTCAATTACCTTCTTCATCTCAATATGGTATCTGTTCTTGTCAGCCTGTGCACGAAGTGAATGTACAGCAGGACCTTTTGCAGTATTGAGCATACGGCTCTGGAGGAATGTCTTATCAATATTGATACCCATTTCTCCGCCAAGTGCATCTATTTCTCTTACAAGGTGGCCTTTTCCTGTACCACCGATTGATGGGTTACATGGCATCATGGCAATAGCATCAAGAGTGATGGAAAACATGAGAGTTTTCATACCCATTCTTGCGCAGGCTAAAGCTGCTTCACAACCAGCGTGACCAGCTCCAACAACTACTACGTCATATTCACCCATTAAAATTCTTTCTCTAGCCATTTTCTACTTTCCGAGACAAAATCTCTTAAATACTTCATCTATGATATTATCGTTTACACTGTCTCCAATGATTTCACCAAGATCAGTGTATGCGGCATTTACATCTATTTCTATAAGCTCCAGTGGTTCACGGACTTCAACAAGCACCAGTGCATCGCTTAAGCTCTGCGCTGCATTAAGCAGAAGATTCTTGTGCCTTACATTTGTAATGAGTACAGAATCATTCTGTTTTACATCACCACTGTAGACAAGCTTTTCAATCTCGTCCTTAAGTTCTTCAATTCCTGATTCACCCTGTACTGACATAGGGATAATTTTCATATCGTCTAATCCCAATTCGGAAATATCAGCTTTTTCAGGAAGGTCAGTCTTGTTCAGAAGTACAATTGCCTTTCTTCCCTTTACAAGGAGAGCGATACTCCTGTCTTCATCCGTGATATCACGGCTTCTGTCCACAATGAAAAGAACAAGATCAGATGTGTTGAATGCTTCCTTACTCTTTTCAATACCAATCTTTTCAATTACATCCTCAGTATCTCTGATACCAGCAGTATCCACAAGGCTTACTGGAATTCCACGGATTACTACAGCTTCCTCAATGGTATCTCTTGTAGTTCCAGGAATTTCTGTAACTATTGCACGGGATTCATTAAGAAGTGCATTCATAAGAGATGACTTTCCTACATTTGGTTTACCAATGATGGAAACCTTAAGTCCTTCTCTTAGGATTCTTCCTGTATCTGATGTTTTGAGAAGATCTTCTATCATTTTCTTTCCATCGCTTAAATCCGATTTGAGTTTTTCATAGGTGAGTTCTTCTATATCTTCATCAGGATAGTCGATATTTACTGTAAGATTTACAAGGGAATCAAGAATTACATTTCTTATATCCCTGATCTTCCTTGAAAACTTTCCTTCAAGCTGGGAAAGTGAAACATCAAATGTTCTGTCACTCTTTGCACGGATCAGATCAATTACTGCTTCTGCCTGAGTAAGATCCAGTCTTCCGTTTAAAAAGGCTCTCTTTGTGAATTCTCCTGGTTCAGCAAGTCTTGCTCCATGCTTTAAAGTGAGTTCAAGTATCTTTTTTAATGAAACAATTCCACCATGGCACTGGATTTCAACAACATCCTCTCTTGTATATGAGTGAGGTGCCTTGAAATATACAGCCATTACTTCATCTACTGTTTTATCCTGATCCTTTATATGACCATATGTCATATAGTTTGGCGTTTTAACATCTTTAGTAAAAATGGCATTTAAAATATCAAGAGATCTGTCTCCTGAAATTCTGATAATTCCTATACCACCTTCACCTGGGGCTGTGGATACTGATGAAATTGTGTCATTAAAATCATTCATATGTTTTTCCTTAAGTAGTTAAAAAGCCCGCAGGTTTAATGCGGGCTAATCTTTCTATTTCTTTAACTCAATTATTACCCTTCTGTAAGGTTCTTCACCTTCAGATCTTGTAGTTACATATGGGTGGTTCTGAAGAGTTGCATGAATCACTTTTCTTTCATAAGGATTCATTGGTTCAAGCTTCATAGGCTTTCTTGATTTCTTAACCTTTGAAGCAAGACGCTGAGCGAGCTGTTCAAGAGTCTTTTCTCTCTTTGCTCTGTAGTGTTCTGCATCAACTACTACTCTTACGTATTCACCTTCACCCTTGTTTACAACAAGGCTTGTTAAATACTGAATTGAGTCTAAAGTCTGTCCACGCTTGCCAATAACAGTTGAACTGTCCTTACCTTCGATATCTACATATACGAGGTCGTCCTTTACTTTACATGTGATTGTAACATCGATTCCCATGTCTCTTACAAGGTCGTTTAAGAATGTAAGAGCTGCATGTTCAGTTACTGTTTCCATGTCAGCATATTCATCTTTACTGGAAGCTTTAACAGGTTCTGAAACCTTTTCAGGTTTCTTAACGTCTTTTTTAACGTTGTCCTTCTTAGCCTTACCGTTGTTGTTAGGCTTTTTGCTTGGCTTTACTTCCTTTTTAGGTTCAGCTTTAACCTCTTTTACTACTGGAGTTTCAACTTTCTTTTTCTCAACTCTCACATGTGCGAGTTTTGAACCTATTCCGAAAAAGCCACGTGAAGGTTCTTCTAAAACGATAACCTCCACATCATCTATGGTTACTCCAAGTTCTTCTAAAGCAAGTCTGGTAGCTTCGTCAATACTGGATCCCCACTTTTCTGAATAATCCATTTAGTCCTCCGCTTTATTTGCTTTTTCTCTCTACGCGTTTCTTACCTTCGTTTGCTTTGTCTTTCTTAGCCTGTACACGCTTAGTGTCGTCATTCTTCTTCATTTTTGCGAATGCAAGGTTATAGAAGATCTGAACGAACTGGCTGATAAACCAGTATACTGCAAGTCCTGCAGGGTAGCTTCTTGCCATCCATAAAATCATTACAGGGAATATGAACTTCATAACCTGGTTCATACCCTTAGCCTGAGCGTTTCCACCCATAGCTGCTGCTGCAGATGACATATTCTGTGAAAGGAATGTAGCTACTGCAGATCCGATTGGAAGGATCCACATATCTGGCTGTGCAAGGTCTTTAATCCAAAGGAATGATTCGTGTACTGCGAAAATCATTTCGTCGTTTGTAAGATATGCAAGAGGGTTTCTTAAAAGTGTGAAAAGTCCCATGATGATGAACATCTGAACTACCATTGGAAGGCATCCGCCATACATGCTTACTCCTTCGTCCTTGTAGAGTTCATTAACCTTCTGGTTCATCATTGCAGGGTCATTCGCATACTTCTGCTGAATTTCTTTTACCTTTGGCTGAAGTTCGCCCATTCTTGATGATGACTTGATTGACTTTGCATATACAGGGAAAAGCGCAAGCTTAACCAGTAATGTAAGTATAACAAGGGAAATACCATAATTTCCAATCACCTTATAGATGAGCTGTAAGAGCCAGCCTAATGGCATAGCGAAAATTCCCATTAATTCCTCCGTACTATTCCAAAGGGTCGTATCCACCTTTATGCCATGGATGACACTTCAGAATTCTTTTAATTCCTAGATAACTACCTTTAATTACTCCGTATTTTTCCAGTGCCTGGATGAAATACTGAGAACAGGTAGGATAAAAGATACAGTGTGCTCTTGTCATAGGCGAAATGTACTTCTGATAGAATCTGATCAGAAGAATCATTAACTTTTTAATAATATTGCCTACGAATTTCATTATTTAAGCACCCGAGCTCTTATCAAACAATCTTTTAACGATTTTTCTACGTCCATTTCTTTCAAGTCTACAATACCGTTTCTTGCGATAATGATAAGATCATTACCTTCCTTTATTTCAGGAAGAAGATGTCTGTAGGCTTCCCTCATTAGACGTCTTGCGCGATTTCGTTTAACGCTGTTTCCAACTTTCTTGCTTGCTAAAAAGGCAGTTCTGTTAAACTCTTTGTTGTTTCTCATATAGAAGAGTACCAGGTATCTGGTAGCTGTGGATCTTCCTCTTTTATAGATCCGGTTGAAATCCTCATCCCTTCTTAAAACACTTTCCTTTAGCATACAATCCTCTAAACTGTTAAACTCTTTCTGCCTCTAGCTCTTCTTCTCTTGAGAACCTTTCTACCGTTCTTTGTAGCCATTCTCTTTCTGAATCCGTGTTCAACCA
>JAKSSM010000190.1 GCA_024403065.1 Clostridia bacterium
AGTTTTGCTGCCCTCAAGCGCTGTGCCATCTGCTGAAGTTCCTTCTTTGTACACAGGTAATCAAAAAACATCCTGCATTCTTCAGGGCTTTCCAGCTTCATAATCACATCAAAAAGCTCTTCTATCATTTTTTCATCCACATTTGATATTTTCATTGAATCTCCTTTTAAAGAGTAACCTCCTGAAGCATTCCATCCTTAAGGGTTACAATTCTGTCAGATACGTTCTTTGCGAATTTCATATCGTGTGTTACTACGATAATAGCCTTGTCCTCACTCTTTAAAGATCTTACCAGTGCACACACACTATCTGAAAGAAGCGGGTCAAGAGCAGACGTTGGCTCGTCGAAACAGAGCACGTCCGGATTTAATATGAGGGCTCTTGCAATGGCAACTCTCTGCATCTGACCACCTGAAAGCTGGAATGGATATTCATTCGCTTTTTCGGTAAGTTCAAGATGTGAAAGAAGCTCCATAGCCTTTTCCTTATCCTTTACCTTTGGTGCAAGAAGAATGTTCTCAAGCACTGTATACTGAGGGAAAAGATTGAATGACTGGAATACAAGACCAAAATGGAGACGGGATTCTCTAAGTTTTGAATCAGTCTCATCCTTACCTGCCTCATATATAAGGCTGTCATTAACATAATACGACCCAGTGTCTGGAAGGTCAAGAAGATTGAGACATCTTAAGAGAGTTGATTTACCGACACCTGATGGTCCTATTACCGATACGATTTCACCTTTTTCCATTTTGAGGGATACATCATGGAACACTCTGTTATCCCCAAAGGATTTTCCTAGATTTCTGATTTCAAAGTATGCCATAACTAACCTCTGTAATATGCAAATTTCTTTTCAATATATCCGAAGAGAAGTGTAAGAAGTCCACAGAAAAGAAGATAGTATGCTCCTGTAAAGAAGAGCGGCCAGATGAGACCTTTTGCTGTAAACTTTTCTGCAACCTTGATAATTTCTACAACGGAAATAACACGGATAAGTGATGTGTCCTTTACAAGAGTAATCACTTCATTGGATATTGGTGGCATGATCTTCTTCACTACCTGCATGAGAACAACCTTGAAGAAGATTTCACGGTTTGTCATTCCAAGCACCTTACCAGCCTCATACTGGCCCTGTGGGATGCTTTCAATGCCACCACGGTATATTTCTGCGAAATAGCAGGAATAGTTGATTATGAAGGTTACCAGAGCCGCAAGGAAGCGGTTGCTTGCAAATATAGGGAAATCAAAAAGAATTCCCGGTACATAGAACACAACAAGAATCTGAAGCATAAGAGGAGTTCCTCTTACAATCCAGATAAGCACCTTTGCAAGAAATGCCAGTGGTTTAAACTTTGACATTCTTCCAAAGCATATTATGAGCCCTAAAGGAAGAGCGAATACAAGTGTCAGAGCGAACATAAGGAGGGTTGTTTTAAACCCTCCGAATAACGCAATACTTACTTCAATAAATTTCTCCATACTAACCTACTAAAACGTCAGCGAGACCATACTTGTCAGCGATCTTCTTTACAGTTCCGTCAGCCTTCATACCCTTGATAATGTCATTTACAGAAACTGCAAGGTCTGAACCCTTTCTGAATGCGATTGAGTAGTATTCGTCTTCTACATCAAGTGCGCCTTCTACGATAACAAGCTTGTTGAAATCGCTGTCAGCCTTGTTTGTAAGGTAAGCTGCCATTACACCATCGATGATTGCAGCGTCAGCAGTTGATGCAAGAACTTCAAGTAAAGCATCGAGCTGAAGTTCAGCACTTACAACATTCTTTTCGTCTGTTACAGCAAGTGCAGCATCTTCACCAGCAGAGCCTGATTCAACAGCAATCTTTACGCTCTTGATCTTTTCAGGGTCAGCATAGTCTGCAGCGTTGTCCTTCTTAACAACAAGAACCTGCTTGTTGATCATGTAGTAGTCTGACATTGCCATTTCCTTTGCACGTTCCCTATTAACAGGACCTGGTGTCTTTGAAGTTTCAAGAACCTTCGCCGCGATCGGAGGAGCGTTGGGGCGGCAGCTCCAGTCGCTATCGCTTGCCGGCGTGTCGCCATAAAGGACAGTTGCTCCGCCATCCCAGCCTGTTCCATCATACTCATCAAAGTTAGAATCAAT
>JAKSSM010000191.1 GCA_024403065.1 Clostridia bacterium
TGATAATATATTTCATATAAATTTTAAGAATTTAGCAGGAAGATAATTTATGAAAGAAAATCCAAAATTCAGCTATGGGTATGATGTAGACGTATACATCGAAAAGGCAGTTGAAGTATTCAGAAATGAATATCATTATCACTGGGCAGACCGCTCACTTTTCTCAAGTCAGGAGCGTTATGCAATAGAGAAGATTGATGACGAGTATCATTACGTGAGATATGTTACTTTTGCACCAGATAATACTGAACGTGAAATACTTGATGAAGATGCATGGTCACCATACAGAAATGTTCAAAACGGCGACGATTTCATAAGAAGAATTGTATCGGATAATGCATATATGATGCTTGCATGTAATACCAAGGTTGCGTGTCTAAAGATTCCATTTGAAAATGGACTTGAACTTGATGGATGGTATCTTGAAAGATATGAGTTCAACAGACTTAAAACTGGAGACTACTCAGTATATGTTCAGGCAGGAGACCGAGTAACTGGTGGTGGAAGAGACTTCTTTATACCACCTTCATACCTTGAAGGAACATTTGAGGAGTTTATAGAAAAATATGAAAAGCTTGTTCCAGGAAAAGATTTCGGTCTTTATGGAAAAGATCTGATTAACAATACAGCACTTAAAGAATTTCTTGGTTTCAGACAGTAAAATAAGGAAAAAACAGATGAAAGAAATAAAGGATCATATTGCATATGAACTTCTTAAAACTGAATATGAGCGTGTTTCTTTGGACTATGTTATTCTTTCCTTTGAAGGAGAAGAAACAGGTATAGAAACACACAAAAAAGCCGTTATAGAGGCATTCGAAATACTGAATGAACGTTTCTCTGAATTCGATTACAGTGTAAAGGTGGAACCTGAAAAGATGAGCTTTGAAAAGTGCAGAATAGAGGAACTCCTTTCTGTTTCTGATGAACTTAAAGAGGTGGTAAAGACTGGTGAAAAATCATTCAGCATACCAGAACCTTTAAGCTACTCTTTTGCTTTTCTCATGCCGCCATATGGCACCGGTTTAAAGGAAGATGATTTCATCCGTTTTAATGATGTGCTTTTTCCTGATAAAGAAGATCTAGAGGCATATCGTTTCAGTGATGATTTCTCCGACTATTTTGATGCAGGAAAAGAATGGTGGGGTACAGGACTCTGGACAGTACTGGACAGAAAAAAGAAGATAATTACTGTAATTGCTGCGTCACTTACAGACTGATGGAACCAGGTAACCTGGTTCTTTTTTAATTCCCGTATCAGTTCAGAATTATTGTGATTTTACATATGAAATGATATAATATATCGTTAAATGAAAGTTGATCTGAAAGGAAGAGCAATTGGTTAATACACTTGTAACACTTAAAAAAGGTGAAGGAAGATACCTGTCGTCAGGTGGACTCTGGATATTTGACAATGAAATAGATACCATTAAAGGAAGATTCAGAAATGGTGAACTTGTAAAGGTTCAGGCATTCAATGAATATCCTCTTGGAATAGGATACATCAATCAGAATTCAAAGATTAGAATAAGAATGCTCACAAGAAACATTGAGCAGGAGATTGATGACAGTTTCCTTCGTATGAGACTTGAAAACGCATGGAAGTATAGAAAAGACACAGTAGATACTTCATCCTGCAGAGTCATCTTCGGTGAAGCTGACTTTCTTCCAGGTATAGTTATTGATAAATACGAAGATATACTTGTTGTACAGGCTCTTACTCTTGGTATTGAAAGATACAAGGAAAGAATCGTTGAACTCTTAAAGGATGTGCTTCTTCAGGATGGTATAAAGATTCGTGGAGTATATGAAAGATCTGATGCCAATGAACGTGAAAAGGAAGGACTTGCAAAACATAAAGGCTTTATCGGTCCTGAGTTCGATCCTGTAGTAGAAATCACTGAAAATGGTGTAAAGTATCTTGTGGATGTGGAAAACGGTCAG
>JAKSSM010000192.1 GCA_024403065.1 Clostridia bacterium
ACGCAGAGCCACATTACTGGTCTTATCTTCTTTCTTAAGAATATGGAGATAAGAGGAACAAACACAACATAGAGTGTTGTAAGGAATCCTGACTTGCTTACTGATGTCATGGAAACTCCAAACTGCTGAAGTGTGCTTGCAATAAAAAGAGCTACCCCACATGCTACTCCACCAATCAGATTCATCTTTCCATCAGTTTTTGCTGAACTTTCCTTTTTCCCACCATTCATCAGAAGGATAACAGGAATAAGTACAAGTCCACCAATGAAGGTTCTGATTCCTCCAAATGTGAAGTTTCCAATATCTGCTCCACTCTTCTGAGCTACAAATGCTGTACCCCAGATAACTGTTGTTAAAAGAAGCAGAAGATTACTTTTCATTTTCTTTGACATTTATATTGCCTCATAGCTTTCCGGTTTTCCACAATCGTCAAGTCTGATTGTGTAACCTCTTCCTGGTTTTGGTGTCCACTGATTGAAATACCTGCCCTCTTCAGGGAACCACATCTGCATGAGTGTAGCAGTTACTCCACCATGAAATACTACAACAGCACAGGGATTATCAGATTCCACAAGTTCACTGATAATCATATCCATGCCACGGGTTATTCTTGTATTGAATTCATTTGTTGTTTCACCATTTGGGAAACGGAAGTCCCCTGTAGTATCATTCATCCACATATCCCATTCCTTGTGGTTTGAAAGATCCATATAGTCCTTTCCTTCCCAGTCACCGAAGTTGATTTCCATAAGGTCTCTTACTTCAGTAAAAGGAACATCTCCATATATGGTATTAAGTGTCTGGTTTGTTCTTGTCATTCCAGATGTATATACTCTGCAGCAGGAAAAATCCACTGCAGGATAAATCTTTTCATCTTTGAACTGTTCAAGTTCCTTAAATCCGTTTTCAGTTATAGGATAATCAATCCAGCCATAGAAAAGATTCTTTTCAAGGCCTTCTGTTATACCATGTCTAATAAGATATACTGTCTTTCCCATTATTTTATCTTTACTCCAAGTCCCATAAATACTCTAAATACTTCGTCTGACTCTTTTGAAATTTCAGTAAGCACTCTTCCAAGGTCCTCACGGAAAGCTCTGTCCTTTTCGGATATTGGAACAAGTCCGCAGGATACGTCATTGGATATAATAATCTTATCCTTAAACATCTGGAGGCCGTCACGTACATCTCCATTTTCATAGACGTAATTTTCAAAGTGATACATGACCTTTTTATCCATATCAGGTTTTTCTTTTGAAAGATCACAGATGTCACTGTCCAGTATATTGAATTTTTCTTTTGCAAAATCAGCTTTTCCCTGATATGCTCCACCAAAAATCAGAATCATAATGTCATAAATACAAGGGATACAAGCCCCATAAGTTCACCAAAAAGAATACCGAATCCAGCAATGTCTCCATTCATTCCATAGAGTCTCTTCTTCGCAATGAGAATAGGAATTACTGTTCCAAGAAGAAGTGAAAGGATAAGTACAGTATTTTCAATGTAGTATGCTGAGAATACATATACAAGTGCAATGTATAAACATAACTGGATGAGAAGGAATATGAAACCTTCTTTTTTAAGATTTACATACTGGCTCTTTACTCCCTCAGGAGTATCTTCACCAATCTTCTTTGAGAAATACACAAAAAGTGTTGATACTGCTCTTGGAATTATCGGAATAATCACAAGATGCCATGCAACAAAACCTTTTGGCACTGTAACTCTTAATGCCGAATAGTAGCAGAGGATATAGAAAAGAATATTCGAGACCAGATTCCAGAGGTGTTTGCGGAGGAAGAGAAGTCTGAGGATAATCAAGAGATTACTAATGTTGTTGCAACAGAAGTAGATGAAAGACCGTCTTT
>JAKSSM010000193.1 GCA_024403065.1 Clostridia bacterium
AAGAAGGAGCTTGTACGTCAGAAAGAAGCGGTTCTTTCTAAAGAAAGAATGACAAAAGAGGCAATGGACTGCATCTATGACAGTAAGATAATTGCTTTCCTAAAAAGCAATACGGCGAAGAAAATGGGTGAAGCTTCTTTGGAAGGGAAACTCTACAAAGAACAGCCTTTTGTAATCGGTGTTTCCGCAAACGAGGTTGAAGAAGCCTTTCCTTCGGAGGAAACCGTGCTTATTCAAGGGGTAATAGATGTATACTACCTGACTGAAGAAGGTGTTGTGCTGTTGGATTACAAGACAGACAGGGTAAACAAAGCCGAAGAACTGGTTACGAGATATAAAAAGCAACTGGATTATTACGCAAAAGCTCTTGAAAGACTGTTGGGCAAGCCTGTTATAGGAAAAGAAATATATTCTTTTGCATTGAATGAAACTATTGAAGAATAGAGTAAAGATTTAGTTGGTTGATTAAATAGAATAAAAGTGAGAGTACACACATTCTTTGATACAATGGTTTTTGCGGAAATCATTATAAGGAGGAGTACTCTCACATGGACATTGTATCACTTTTAGACACACTTTTAACATCTGTATTTGATGCAGAACGAAGATTTTTTGAAAATCCAAAAGAATTCAGCGAACTTGAGGTATCTGTTAAGTCATCAACAGATGCTTTTGCTGCAGGATTTCTAGGAGCCATTCTGTCAGAAATGGATCAAGCAATACGTGACAGTTCCTGGCGCGATGGTCGATATACAATACAACGAAACGATACCAGAACACTGGTTAGTTCCGTAGGCGATATCTCATTTAACTGTACCTACTATAAATCCAAGTCAGAGAAGAATAAGTTTACCCATCTTCTGGAAGATTTGATTGGCCTTGAGAAAAATGAACGTTTCACCGAACTTGCTGAAGCAGTGATGCTTAGTGAAGCTCTTAAGACCAGCTATGCTGAGGCAGCAAAAGTGCTTCCATCAAAGCAGGAAATTACTAAAACTACGGTAATGAACAAGGTACATTCCATAGCAGAGGAAATACCTGATACTATATATGATGAACCCAAATCAGTACCATATCTGTATATTGAGGCTGATGAGGATCATGTAGCCGAGCAACATGGTCGACATGGGGAAGAAAATGGAAGCTTTATTTCAAAACTCATATATATCTATGAGTATAAGCAGGAATCAACTGTCGCTGAAGGCCGTTATGAACTTGTAAATAAGTATTACTTCGGCGGTCTGTATCAGGGTGAGGAAGGTAATAAAAGACTCTGGTCCAGGGTTAATGCCTTTATCGAAAAGAACTATGATACAGAAGCAGTAAAAAGAATATTTATCAGTGGCGATGGAGCAAGTTGGATTAAATCCGGAGTTACATATGTAGATAACTCAGTATTCTGTGCCGACAAGTATCATCTGATGAAGTATGTTAATGCTGCAGCCGCACAAATGCTTGACGAAAAAGACGATGTTAAAGCTGAACTTTGGCATCTGATGTACTCAAAGAAGAAAGATGCACGCAAGAAATTTGACGCATATACTGTAGCCATGATGAATTCGGCCAATAAACCGGACAAGATTGAAGAGCTAAGGAAGTATGTCCTTGGCAACTGGCCAGCAGTAAGAAGGACACTACGTAATAAACTTGTAAACGGCTGTAGTGCAGAAAGCCATGTAAGTCATGTGTTGTCGGACCGTCTAAGCTCACGTCCAATGGGGTGGAGTGAAACCGGAGCCGACAGAATGAGCAAACTAAGATGCTATGAAAGAAACAATGG
>JAKSSM010000194.1 GCA_024403065.1 Clostridia bacterium
TCTGCAGCTGCCATTTCCTGAAGGTCGTATGATGCCATACCACCGTTTGATTCAAGGTCAGTACCACACATATATACAAGGATAGTAACAGTATCCTTTCCATTACCCTTTATCTTTGTATATTTTGCTCTTGCATTCTTGGCAACAGATGTGTCAACTGTACCTGCATTTGAACCATAGGTCCAGTTTGATGAATAGTATGAAGCAGATGGATTACCATAGTTGAAGGAGAATCCTCTGTCATACTGTTCTTCCTTCTTTCCACAGGAAGAGAACATTGCACATACCATGGAAAGAATGAGTAAAATACAAATAAATCTGTTTAATCTTTTCATCTTCTATCTGCCCTCGGATTTCTTCTTATCCTTCTTTAAGAGTTTTACAATACCTGAAACGAAGCCTGCTGCCTTTCCAACACTTTCGAGATTCAGCTCTTCATCTCTCTTTTTGATATCAGCAACGTTACCGTCTACTGTATGTCTTGCTCTACCCTTCTTTTCTTCCATTTTCTAGTCCTCCTTTACCCTTTTTGAATTAACAAGGCCTGTATCAACAAGTGCCTTTATATAGTTCTTTCCAAGCGTCAGTGCATCATTAAGTTCCACGCTGTCTTTTTCAAGACCTGGGAATTCATTTACTCTATAGCATACCTTATCAAACATTCTGTTTCTTACATCTGCTATGAGATATACATCAAGATTTTCTGTATCTTCATATGGAAGACACTTAAGTTCTATGCTCTTTACAATTCTTGCAGGGATAACATCTGCATTATCCGTTCTGAAATCGCTCTTCTTTGAAACAGCAAATGCTTTCTTTTCCTTATCAATATACAGAGTATATTTACCTTCAACGGTAGTATCCGGATTAAAGCCAGCAAGCTTTTCCATATTCTTCTCGCGGTTTCTTAAATGTATTTTTATTCCGTTTATGCTCTTCAGCTTCAGTTCTTCATCAGTAATCCATGAAGATACTTTTTTTGCACAGTTTCTGCAGATTACACCGTTTTTCAGTTCCTTTGAACCGAACATGGTGAGTTCCTCCTTACATACAGAGCATTTTCCTGTCATTTCCATATTGAGTACTGTTTCTTCCATAATTTTCTCCTTCAAAGAGTTATTTAAACTTGTATTTGCCTTTCCCATGTCCCTTAACAGGTTCTATTATTCCATTCTTCAGCATCAGGTTTATAACATCAGATGCTCTTGATGATTTCAGACCAGTGATTTCTTCAATTACAGATCGTCCAAATATTGAATCGTTTCCACATTGTTCAAATATTGTTCTGATATGCATAGTAGTTTTTGTTCCAAGCAGTTCATTAATATCTGCAAGTTGTCTTTCAATGTCCGATTTTTCAACTTCAATGTCCGATTTCGAATTCTTTTTGTAGTAACTCTGAAGCAGTTCGCCTGCCTCATCAAAAGAAATGTCACCTTCGATATTTCTTAACGCAATATCAATCAGATACTTTGAAGGTAAAAGTCCATCGACAGCCTGAAGACCAATCGCAGTACGCCACGCATATGCCTTGTCTCTTTTATCAGGCTCGGACCCTTTTATGTAGTTTTCAAAAGGATCTCTATCCATTCAAACATCTCCTGTAAGACAGTATCGACTTTGATTATTATGCAAGACTGGTCTATTTCTCATCCACTACCTGGAAGAT
>JAKSSM010000195.1 GCA_024403065.1 Clostridia bacterium
ACCCATCAGATCAAGCATAAGCTGGGCAGTATAAAGGGCAGTCTGTTCATTTATATCATATGGAGGACATACTTCTACAAAATCTGCTCCAACAATCTTTCCTTTTGATGCAATATTCTTAAAAATCGGAAGTATCTCTTCATACATCATACCCCATGGTGTCGGGCTTCCGCAGCCTGGAACAAGGGTCTGATCAAGGCAGTCTATATCAAATGTTATATAATAGTGTTCCTTCTTCGGAATGCTGTCTAAAACCCACTGAATGCCATTTTCACGGACTTTTCGTATATCCATGATGATATTGCCATTGGCTCTTGCATCGTCCCAGTCGCTCTTTTTTGAGCTTCCTACACCACGCATTCCAATCTGAACTATCTGCCCTATATGCTCCATTTCCGATGCTCTTCTCATAGGACTTCCATGTCCTTCAAAGACACCACCAGCAGACATTGTAAAATCAAGATGTGCATCAAAATGGATTACACAAAGGTCCTCGTAACTATCCATTCCACGAAGTGCAGGAGTAGTAATTGCGTGGTCTCCACCCATAACAAACGGGATAATACCTTTTGATGAAATTCTTCTTACGGCATCAGTAAGATTCTCAAAGGACAGACTGTGCTCTGTATGTATTACATCAATGTCTCCAACGTCAACAACCTTCCAGTCCTCATCCATAAATGTTTCATCATCTATTGGGCTGTACCAGCCTTTAAAGCAGTAGGCATTCCACATGGAAGCATTTCTTATCCCACGTGGACCGAATCTCTGACCTGATCTTAAACTTGCTCCCATATCATATGGCATGCCAAGGACTGCAATATCGCAGTTTTCCTTTGTAAGTTCCTCTATATTATCCAGGTATGGTGCCTTCATGAATGTGGCAACACCTGAAAAAGGATTATCCATCCTTCTTTTTTCGTCTGTTGTATAGCTTGAGTTGAATTCCATTTTGTAGTCCTTTCAGTTTTATGTATATCTAGAGTTTAATTGTAATATCATCTTTAGTCAAGAAAGCAATAAAAAAGCACTGGATAACCAGTGCTTTAATATTTAATTCTATGAACTATACTAATTCAAGGAATACTACTTCTGCAGCATCTCCCTGTCTCTTTCCTAACTTGAGAATTCTAGTATATCCGCCGTTTCTTTCTTCATACTTAGGAGCGATTTCATCGAATAACTTTGAAACAACTGTTTCATCGTTTACATAAGCTAAAGCCTGACGTCTTGCGTGAAGGTCACCCTTCTTTCCAAGAGTAATCATCTTTTCAGCAAGCTTTGCTGTTTCCTTAGCTCTCATCTGAGTAGTTTCGATTCTACCTTCTCTTAATAAATCTGTAACGAGATTTCTAAGCATTGACTTTCTGTGAGCGGAAGTTCTACCTAATTTTCTGTAACCAGGCATCTGATATCTCCTTTCCTATTCTTCGCTTGATCTGAATGAAAGACCAAGTTCCTGAAGTTTTTGCTTTACTTCTTCTAAAGACTTTCTGCCGAGGTTTCTAACCTTCATCATATCAGCCTCAGATTTTTGTGTTAATTCTTCAACAGTATTTATTGAAGCACGTTTTAAGCAGTTCGATGAACGAACTGATAAGTCGAGTTCTTCAATTGACATTTCAAGTGCCTTGCTCTT
>JAKSSM010000002.1 GCA_024403065.1 Clostridia bacterium
CCAGCTTTATCGAATTCATTGTGACATATATAACCATGCCAGCTGTTACTGAACCTCCTGTGCTATTGATATAAATGCAAATATCTTTATTTGGATCTTCAGCCTCTAAAAATAGAAGTTCAGCAACAACAATACTTGCCATGTGTTCATCAATCTCTTCACCAATAAATATTATTCTATCCTTTAAAAGTCTAGAATAAATGTCATATGACCTCTCACCACCTGAGGTTTGTTCAATTACATATGGTATTAAAGCCATAATATCCCCCTTTAAAATTTTAAACTATTTTTCTACAACCTTTGCGTTTTCGTAGATAAGTTCAATTGCCTTCTTCATAGCAAGGTCTTTTCTTAAGTATTCAACGCCATCACCAAGGGCCTTCTTTACTTCTTCAAGCTTCATGCCATACTGGTTAGCCATGTCTTCAAGTTCCTTTTCAACATCAGCTTCATCAGCAACGAGACCTTCCTGCTTAACGATTGCTTCAAGTACTAAACGAGTCTTAACCTGCTTTTCAGCTTCTGGCTTGTATTCAGCCTTGAGATCATCCATAGTCTTTCCTGTGAACTGAAGATACTGTTCAAGCTGAAGTCCCTGATATGCAAGGTTCTGTGATAACTGCTGGATTCCGTTTTCAACTTCTGAATTTACCATTGCTTCTGGTACTTCTACTTCTGTAGCTTCAGCAACCTTAAGCATAGCAGCATCCATCATTCTGTTCTTTGCTGATTCAGCAGCATACTTTTCAAGCTTGCCCTTTACGTCAGCTCTTAAGTCAGCTAATGTATCAAAGTTCTTGTCCTGAGCAAATTCATCATCAAGTTCTGGAAGCTGTTCTTCAGTAATTTCATGTACAAGACATTCAAATACAGCTTCTTTTCCTGCTAAATCTTCTGCATGATATTCTGTAGGGAATGTAACCTTTACGTCTCTCTTTTCACCTGGAGTAGCTCCAACTAACTGGTCTTCGAATCCTGGGATGAACATTCCTGAACCTAATGTGAGGTTCTGTCTTTCAGCTGTACCACCTTCGAACTTAACTCCATCAACTGAACCTGAGTAGTCAAGTAAGAGAGTGTCTCCTAACTTAGCTGGTCTGTCAACGAGTACCATTGATGCAAGTGACTTTCTCATTGCTTCAACTTCCTTGTCAACGTCTTCTTCCTTAACTTCCTGAACTACCTTTTCGATTTCTACTCCCTTGTAGTCCTTTACAGTTACTTCAGGTTCAACTGTTACAGTTGCAGTAATAACAACTGGCTTTCCAGCTTCAATTGTACCAAATTCCATCTTTGGATAATCAACAACCTTAAGTCCTAATTCATTAACAGCTTCTGGGTATCCGTTCTGTAAAAGGTTATCAAGAGCATCTTCAAAGAAAATTTCCTTTCCGTACTTTGCTTCAATTACCTTTCTTGGAGCCTTACCCTTTCTGAATCCATCAACTTCGATTTTATTCTTGTTTGCCTGATATGCCTTTACTATGCCTGCTTCAAATTCTTCTGCAGTAAAATCCATAGTAAACTTGACATCGTTCTTTTCACGTCCAATAAGTGTAGTTTTCATTAATATATTTCCTCCTGAATTTATTATACAAATTAACATCTTATTATACAAAATGTGACCCTAAAAGTAAACGGGAAAACACATTTATTAACGAAAAACTTGTAGAAATTGTGATATAAAAAAATAAAAACCCTGAAATATCAGGATTTTTATCATAAAAATATCATTTTCTCATTATTTTTCATTGAATAAATCAATTCCTCGTTTGAGCTTGCTTGCATTTAATGGCAATAATTCGAATTTTCCCGCCAATTTCTTGCCAAATTCGAATAAATCTTCTGTATTACCCTCATGAAGTTCTATTTCAAGCTCATTTATAGGGCACTTTTTTCCATTGGCAGAAATCTCTCCTTCATCGTAAGAAATACACGAAACTGATTCACCACACTTTACGTCGCACTGTGTTCTTTCATATTCCATTGTAACATAAGGATAGAGTTTTTTTCTTCCTACTGCCTTCCTGTACTCTTCATATACATCAAGCGATTTAAGAATTGCAAGTGTTGGTCTCTGAAGAAAAGCTTCATCTACATTGAAGTTTTCTTCTTCTCTGCTGTGAAGGCCATTCTCTGCTCCACCACCATATTTTACAGTACATATGATATCATCATTTTCGCGTCTTACTCTAAAAGCAAGTCCTGCCTTTGAAAGAGCCATATCCTTCGTATCGAAATAGAAAGCTGCCATCTTTAAAACGAGATCACTTCCCTCGATTTTTCTTGAACGGATATCGTCACTTTCAAATATGTTTTCTTTCTTCATTCCATCAGGAAGAAGATACTTGAATTCTATTTCCATTACTTACCCTTTTTCACAAGTTCAATTATTTCCGGATATTTTGAAATTATATATTCATAGTTGTTTCTCTTATGAGGAACAAGGCATTTTGAGCAGTCTTTGAAACCGTTTTCTGTGTAGCTGAAGTTTCCACCACACTTTGCACCTAATGCATAAAGTGGGCAGTAGCAGAAAAGACAGTTGAAGTTCTCTACATCACCTGTTTCATGACAAGGGAAAAACTCACAGTCTCTGTGCTGGAAGAATTTGTAGTTTGTTGTTTCCATTTCTCTCATAAATATTACCTCTAATCTAAAAAAAAGTCAGGTTCAAATTATATTGATTAAACCTGACCATTGCTTCCTATGCAGCCTTTTCAGCCTTGAATGTGTAAAGTTTTCCTGCTTCTACTGGAGTTGAGTCTACGCCAGTCATTGCATATTCGTCTCCAATATAGAGTGCCCAGTAAGCCTGATCCTTATTATAATCAAGTGCCATTCCATCAACGGAAGTTACATAAAGACCATATGAACCAATTTCACCTTCTATGAGCTTTTCATCAAGTAACGCATCTCCAAGAAATTCTCTTTCGGTTTTCAAGTCATAAACTTTTTCATTCCCTTCAAGATCAACAACTTTGAATTTGAATTCTACACTGTTTACTGCAGGTTCTTCAACCTTTTTTCCACATGCAGCAAATGAAAGAATCATTACTGCAATAAGTACAAGTAATACCACTTTCTTTAATGATTTCATTTTAAAAATCTCCTTTTCCAAAAATGTAATAATATGAATTCAGATTCATATTCCAATGGGTATTCTAACACTTTGAATACAATAAATCAATCATTCTAATACATTGGATATGTTGCAAGGAGGAACATTGCTCCGTAGTAAAGTGTAAGTTCTACAGCAACATACCATTTTCTCTTTTTCTTTCCGAAATACTTGTAGCACAGAATTGTATCTGATGCGAAAAACATAAGTGCTGCAACAGTTATAATCACTGTATGATATTCAAATCCATTGTTTATTGCGTTATCAAGCGCAAATCCAAAAAATGATGCAACAAGGAATGAATATATAACGTTTGACTTAAGTCCTGAACCCAGTGCAATTGCTCCTGTTTTATTGGCAATATAAGTATGCAGCATTGAAAGAACACCAAATACAGCAAAAAGAAAACCTATTCTGTATTCTGAAAGTCTGAACAGGCCGAAACAGAATACAAGATGTGCAAACTTGAAGGCGGATGCACCAAATGCAAACTTTCTTTTATCCAGTCCACCATTTTCTGTCTTTGCAATTGCAAGATAGTAGTCTCCAAGGAAACAGCACAGAAATGCCGGGAAAAACCAGACAATACTTCTGTCCTTTGCAAAAAACGATATAACTGCAAGAAGCATAAAACCTGCACTTGTCATAGACTTGAACAGCGTATACTTCTTCAGATCTTTTCTGTACATCACCTTTATACTTGCATAAAGAAGTGCAAAATATACAAGTGATACAAGTATAAATACGAGTTTCATGATTACTACCTAAAAAAAGTAGTCGCTTTCGCGACTACTGACTTTCTGACTTATTCTTCTTCAGCCATGATTGCATCGAATTCCGCTGCAGCCTTTTCATATTCAGCATCATCTTCGATGTCTACGAGTTCAAACTCGTCGTCGCCAACTTCCTTGTAGCCATAGATTAAAACATCACCTGATTCATCTAAAACTTCAAGTGCAACATATTCTTTGCCTTCACATTCGAAGACACCCATCATTCCACATTCAACTTCTTCGATTTTTCCGTCTTCATCTTCGAATTCAAGTGTGATGATTTCGTCTTCTTCGTACATTTCTTCTTCTTTATTTGACATTTCATTTCTCCTTAAAAGAATTATTTAACAAAACTAACAAATTAAATATATCATACTTCCAGTGTTATAGCAAGTATCCGCAGGTAAAACACCCTATTTTGCGTTCTTTTTATCAAAAAACTCTCTTATTTTTTCAGCATTCGCTCTGGTTATGCCCTGAACTTCTGCCAGTTCAGAAACAGTAAGTGTTTTTATCCTGTCGATTGAACCAAAATGTGAAAGAAGCAGATTTCTTTTCTTTGGTCCTATACCTTCAATTTCATCAAGCAGTGAACCAATTACGCTTCTGTGTCTAAGCGACCTGTGATATTCAATTGCAAATCTGTGAACCTCTTCCTGAATAGTTCCACAATATCTGAAAAGAAGTGGATACTCTCTTAAATACAGTTCTTCACCGTCACGGTTTATGAGCGCTCTTGTTCTGTGCTTGTCGTCTTTAGCCATACCATAGATTGCAAGGCTTATTCCAAGCTCATCCATTATCTTGTATGCCGATGTTACCTGTCCAAGACCTCCATCCATCAGAATTACATCAGGCTTTATATTAAAGCTTCTGTCATCTTCAAGAAGTCGTGTAAAACGCCTTCTTAACATTTCTTCAAGAGCACCATAGTCATTCTGTCCTTCTATAGTCTTGATTTTGAATCTTCTGTAATCCTTTCTTACAGGTTTAAGATCCTCAAAAACCACCATGGCACCAACTGTATCCACGCCATTGGTATTGGAGATATCATATGATTCCACACGATAACTTGATTTATCCATTCCAGTAAGAACTCTTAAAGCATTATGAATACTGTCGGTCTTTTCTTTTTCCGACTGAATCTTTATATCCATAGTCTTTGCAAGTTCCAGTCTGTCACGCTTTGCAAGATCAAGAAGAGCCTTCTTGTCACCTCTTTCAGGAACTGTAAATCTTACCTTGTATGGTCTGTCCTTTGAAAGATATTCAGAAATCATTTCATAGCCATCAGGCAGCTCCTCAAGAACGATTTCTTTTGGTGGGTTGATGAAATTAACGTAATACTGCTTTATGAATTCTGCTGTAATATTACTTGTATCCTCATTGATTTCAGCAGTCATGTTGAATGTTTCTCTTCCACTGAGTTTTCCATCTCTTACGGTAAACATAACAACAATGGAATTATCATCCGATTTAAGTGGAAGTACAATGTCAAAGTCTTTTCCGCTTACCATGGTTACACGCTGCACTTCAGAAAGTGAATTGATTGCTTCAAGGTAATTTCTGAATACAGCAGCCTTTTCGAAGTTCATCTTTTCTGATGCATCTTCCATTCTTGATGTAACGTACTGGAGCAGCTCTTTTCTCTTACCATTGAGGAAATCAATCACCTTGTCTATTTTTTCTCTGTACTCATCCTTTGGGAAATCTCCACGGCATACACCACAGCACTTCCTGATGTGGAAATTGAGACAGGGTTTGTATCCATCAGGGAAACTCTGATGAGAACAGCGTTTAAGCATATATATCTTGTTCAGCAGGTCAATTATATCATTTACTGCCTTAACGTCACTGTATGGACCAAAGTACTTTGCACCATCATTGCTGATTACTCTTGTCTTCAGCACTCTTGGATATTCTTCGTTTATAGTAACCTTAATATATGGATATGTCTTGTCATCTCTTAAAAGAACATTGTACTTTGGCTGATATTTCTTTATGAGGTTGCACTCTAAAATAAGAGCCTCCATTTCAGTATTGCATGTAATATACTCAAACTCTGAAATGTGGCTCACCATAGCCCTCACCTTGTCTGTGTGATTCTTGGAATTCTGGAAATAGCTTGATACTCTCCTTTTGAGATTCACAGCCTTTCCTACATAAATCACTTGTCCAAGATGGTCCTTATGAAGATACACGCCTGGTGTATCTGGAAGATTTTTGAGGTTTTCTTTAATGTCGAACATAATCTTCTCTTTAGTATTTCCAGTTTCTTCTCTTCTGATCCTGTTCTGTTTCAAGGCGCTTAAGCGCAGCACGGCGGATAAGCTCTTCTCTTCTCTTTTTCTGCTTCTTTTTGTTTGAAGCACGGATTGAGAAAAGAGCAATCAGAAGAACAAATAATACAAATATCACTGCACCATAGATTACAGTCTGTCTGTTTGTGATTCTGAATTTAGAAAGAATCCATCCTTTTTCGACTGATTCAGCAGCAAGAAGCTTTACAGTCTTTACAACGCCTTCATCAGCAATGGAAATCTCTATTGTTCCTATTTCATTTCCTGCATTTATAGGGGCCTGAAGTTTATCGTTATACTTTACTGTTGTTGAAACAAGTGAAAGAGAGAGTTCCTTTGGCATATTGATGAGTCCATCAGCATCAGCCATACCAGTAACCGTATTTGTCTTTCCACCCCAGATTTTCCCCGGTTCAAATGTTTCTCCCTTAACAAATTCAGTATGAGGATTAATTACAGTCTTTGCATGCTCAATAAGGGCTTCGGCATCTGAGAATCTTTTTGCCATAGTACTGTCCATAAGAGCAATATAGCAGTCAAGTCCGGAAATGTTGCTTAAGAATACAAGATTTCCATGGTAGGTACCATGACCGAACGTTCCTGTTTTACCTGCAACTACAGCATCGTTTGCTTCAACTGTAACGATGGAACCGTCTCCCAGCTTGAACTCACCACCAGCAAGGAGATAATTGGTATTTTCTGTCTTTGTTCCATCAGAAAGAGTGTATTCAGGAGTACCTGCAATTTCTCTTATGAGTTCATTGGAAAGCGCACCTTTTCCGATAAGAACGAGATCTCCTATTGTTGCCATGTTTTCATCATAAAGGCCGCTAGGATTATGAATATCAGTTACAGAACTGCATCCATAGTTGTCTTTTGCCTTGTCATTCATAAGGCTGATGAATTCTACCATTTCAATATTGGCCTTTTCACATGCATATTCTGCAAGTCTTACAGCAGCATCATTGTCTGACTCAAGGAGTACCAGATAAAGAAGATCAAGAAGAGTAATCTTTTTTCCATCAAATGAAATTCTGTCTTCAAGTTCGTCCTTAGTAATAAAATCAAGAGCTACATCACATGTAAGAAGTTTTGTAGTTGATGCAAGGTCAACTATCATTTCGTCATTCTTCTTGTAGAGAACCTCCCCTGTTGTATCCAGATCAAGATAAATCATTGCTGCCTGAGCTGAGATTTTTACTTCATCCTTTACAGCAAAAACAGGACATACAGAAGTCACAAAAAGAACTGCTGAAAGTGCTAAAACGGTTAATCTATTTTTAAATGTTTTTCTCATTTCAAATGCTCCTTTTTTACCCTAAAAGTATATCACTGAATCAGATTACAGTAAAGTGATATAATACTTTAGGACAATGGTTCAGATACCATAAAACGCATAGTCAAAGGTATAAAAAAGTAACGGCGTTGCCGTTACTTCTGTCTTTTCTTCATTACAAGATCAATTGCATTATGCTGATTCTTTATGAAAATTTCTTCGCAGCCCTGCTGATATTCTCCATCCAGTGTCCAGTTGTTTTCTCCTGATGTAGTAATTTTGAATTCAGAATCATTTACAAATGTAACAAGACTGTCATTATTGAAATTCTGCGTTGAAAGAATTGAAATAATTTCTCCAAGTTCAATCATATCCATAGGCATTTTTACCAGTAGAAGTTCAAATTTTCCATCTGCCATATCTACAAACTTGTCACTTAATGTAAGAATTCCTGCAATTGATTTTGAGTTGCTGATTGCACCAAAGATATAGTCACCATCAAATACCTTTCCTGATGATGTTTCAATTCTGATATTCGTTGCTCTTATTGAAGGTATTGAGTTTATACCACCAAGAATATATGCAAGATGTCCAAGGGCATTCTTTACATTCTGTGGAGTTTCATATGATACACTTGTAACTGCACCAAAGGATGCAACATATGTGAATGGTCTTCCGTTGAAATCACCTACATCGAACGTAATAGGATATCCACTTACAATATCCTTTGCAGCCTGTACCACATTCTTTGAAAGACCAAGGCTCTGTGCAAAGTCGTTTGTGCTTCCACATGGAATATATCCGATAGGGGTTCTTACCCCACTCTTAATAACACCTGCAACGGTTTCATTGAATGTACCGTCTCCTCCTGCACATACAATCAGATCAAACTGCTTAGAATATTCTTTTGCATATTCTGTTGCGTCTCCAAGTCTTGTTGTTGTAAGTACTGTTGTCATGAAACCTGCTTTTGTGAATACATCAACAATTTCAGTCAGCATCTTATTCACTTTCATCTGACCGGAACATGGATTTACAATAAGAAGTACTTTTCTTTTCATTATTTTCCCTCCAGAATTCTTTCAAGATCTTCAAGCGCTCTTCTTCTGTGGCTTATGGTATTCTTGTAATCAGTTCCAAGTTCTGCAAATGTGAGGTCTGAGCCTTCTGGAATAAAGAGAGGATCGTAACCGAATCCATTTGTTCCACATTTCTTTTCAGCAATTCTTCCGTGGCATTCTCCACGTGCTACAATCTTTTTGCCATCAGGATAAACCAGTGTGATAACTGTTACAAACTTTGCAGTTCTCTTATCCTTTGGACAGTCCTTCATAACATCAAGAAGTTTTGCATTGTTCTTGTCAGCAGATTCTTCTGGTCCACCGAATCTTCCAGTGTAAACACCAGGAGCACCATTGAGATAATCAACCATAAGTCCTGTATCATCAGCAATACTTGGAAGATTTGTCATCTTCATGATTGCATAGGCTTTCTTGTATGAATTTTCTTCCAGAGTCTCTCCGTCTTCAACTATGTCATAGTCATGTGGAACACCAGCTTCATCTCTTGTTATCATATCGATTCCAAGTTTCTTGACAATGGCTTCCATTTCTTTAAGTTTTCCTTTGTTGTGTGTAGCTGCTACAAAAACTTCACTCATTTTATTCCTCCTAAATACAGCAGAATACCGGCATTCCCAAACCACTGCATGGTGCAGCAAGACAGCTGCATAAAAGTGCTCTGCTGCAGCATGTAAGTACTCTGCTTCCTATATAGTCCATAGACGTTGGATTTCCACCATAGCGTCCACTCATTGACTGGTATCTTGATTCTCCACTCATTATATCATTGAAAAGATCTCTATAAAGGAGATTGTCCGGTTCGAATTTAAGCGACTGGGCTGCATGCTCCTGGGCAGTTGAGATATTACCGATATAGTAGTTTGCCCATGCACTCAGATAGTACCATCTGCCATCACGGTTCTTTACATTGGAAAGAACATTTATGCCTTCCCTGTAATAGCCGTTATTGATGTAACTTGCAGCGGATCTCAGGTACATATCATCCTGAGATTCAGTTTTCTGCTCATTTTCAGTGTATGTACTGTATCCGTAATTTCTGTAGTTGTACGCGCCAGATACATTTTTACCCTGTCTTTCATCCATAATCATATTGTATGCCTGCTGAACCTCTTTGAATTTTTCTTCATAGGCTTTCTGATTAGGATTACCCACATTGGCATCAGGATGATACTTTCTTGAAAGAATTCTGTATTTACTTTTAATTTCTACATCGGATGCATCATATGCTACACCCAATACCTTATACGGATCCATCTTCCTTTTTCTTATCCTTTGCTGTCTTCTTTTCAGTATATCTTTCCCATACACCGGAATAAAGAATATTTCTCAATATTTCCGTGTTGGTAAGAAGTGGTAGTCTTTCAAAATATGCTGTGCACTCACTGATCATTAGCATGAGAAGTCTCATAACCTTTTCTTCAAAATCAGCTTCTGTGCTTAACATTTTCAATGGATTATATGAATCATTTTCTGTATCATCTTCAAGGTCTTCATAGGCATCAAGAAGATATATGAATTTTCCGAGAAAGAATCCGGTTTTGTACAGGTCATCTTTAAACTCATCATCCCTGTATGCAAATACTTCCCCCATTATTTCACCAAATATGCCAGATACTGCATCAGGTGACTCTTCTTTATTCTTTTCAAGAGCAGAAAGTTCCTTAAGTTTATCTTTTATAACTGCACTTTTCTCTTCATATGCTGATGAGATTTTCTTTACTTTCCTTTTGAGTAAAAGCATCCCTATTCTGGATTTAAGACTTCTGTCATCATTCCAGTCATCAAGAAGCTTATAGTATGTAAGCAGGATGCACATATCTGAACTGTATACTGATGCACTGCTTTTTCTTTCCTCATGTTTTTTGAAAGGCTTTATGAAGCATCTTCTCATTTCAGCCTTCTCATCTTCATCATAGAGGTCAGCAAGAAGCATTACAAGAAATACCATATCATAGTTCAGTGTTACTCTTCCAATGAGTCCGAAATTCTCGTTCAGAACTCTGCAGAGGCCACAATAATAACTCTGATAGCGATCATATTCTTTAATTTTCAGTTCAGGTCTGTTGACCTTTACATATCCAAACATAGATATAATATATCATAAACAGAAGGCCAATTGTGAAAATATTGTGTAGTTTAAAAGAAATCGCCGGGCAGATGCCCGGCAATATATACTATTCACAGTGAACGTCTTTAAACTCTTCTTTCTTTTCAGGTTCAACGTAGTTTTCACTTCTGTCAAGTTCTCTTCTTAAACGGATAAGCTTTCTTGTAAGATAGTTTACTTCGTAGATTCTCTTTGTGACTGTATAGCTGTTATCTTCACGATACATGAAGATTTTAGCCATTGTTTCAGTGAGTTCATTTAAAGTATCCTCAACAGCCTTTGAGAAATCTTCGCTTAAATCTCTTGAACCATCTTCAAGATTCTTTCCACCTCTGAAGAAATCTACTGTTGAAATACTGTAGTGATATTCAATTCCAAAAAGGTCCTGAACCTTAAGGGAAAGACTGTTTTTTATATCATTGAGATGTGCTTCAAGCATTCTCGGATTGCTTTTGAACTGACTTCCGAATTCCTTTGCTTCCGCTTTGATTTCATCAAATGATGAGTTGAGTTTAAGGAACGCTTCATCAAATTCCTTGTGAGTCATCTGAAGTGTCTTTCTGTAGAGACTGATCTGTGAAAGAGCTGAAGCTCCGATATCCTTCATCTTGAGTTTGCATGATGAAGCAATTATATCCTTTACAGTTGTCTCACAATCCTTCTTTATTGCTTCTTTCAGCTCCTCAATGCCAGCCTTTGTTTTGGCACTGATTGGGAAAAGCTGAACAGATTCAACCTCCATAAGCTTTGATATAAGTTTCTGGCAGTATGAAAGATATGCATTAAGGTCTTCCTCATCAATTGTATCTATTTTGTTTACGGCAAAATAGAACTTCGATGCATAGCTTTTTGCATTCTTGAGAAAGTCTATTTCAATCTGATTGATTGGGCTGTCAACTGAAAGCATGAAGATTACTGCATCACTTTCCTTCACATAGGAATATGCTGCATCAGTATTCTTCTGATGAACAGATCCTACACCAGGAGTATCTACAAATGTCACTCCTCCTTTAAGGAAATCTGACTCAGCGAAAATTTCAACATCGTAAACACCAAGTTCGTTGTTGCTGTTTTCCTGTTCGTTGATGAACTGAGACATTTCGTCGAACTCGATTTCTTTTACGATACCATTGTCAAATCTTACAGTACAAGCCTTCTTTCCATAGTCAATCTTTGTAACAACAGCAGTTACAGGAACAATTCCAACAGGAAGAATGTCTTCACCAAGAATAGCATTGACTGTTTTGCTCTTGCCACGCTTGAACTGACCGATAACAGAAATGGTAATCTTCTGATTTTCAAGTTTGTCTATAAGCTCGTTTGTTCTTTCGAGTTCTCCCTTTGTAAGCTCATACTCTGAAAAAACATCACGCATCTCTTTTGTAATTTCTAAAATACTTCTGATCAATTGTTATTTCCCTTCATAGAATCTGCAGTCTTTACATATCGGGTCATTTTCCCTTCTCCATTCGTCGCAGTACATAGGACGAAGGATAAGGTTCTCTGGGATTTTATCACCAAGAAGTGATTTTACAGCTGCAATCTGGCATAATGTTGCAACAAATTCTGTTCTCGCACCAGATCTTACGCTTCTCATTACCTGTCTGTAATGTGCTGGAAGATCACGGCTTTCAAATGCTTCCTCATACTGATAGAACTGCTCAAATTCAGGGAGTTCAACAGGATTGAAAAGCGGACAGAAAAGAACGCAGGCATTGCATTTCTGACATCCGTTTTCATCACGGACAGGAACCATTTTCTTTGTATCCTTTTTTACAAAATCACGTGAAGCTAAAACAGATGCTGCTTTTTCGTCATTTCTGTCATGCATCTTAAGGCACTGATATTTGCAGGCCACAACACATGCACCACAGCCATTACAATTTTTTACTGAATCTACAATCTGCATATTAATATTCCCTGTTTCTGTATGCTTCAAGATCAAGTTCTTCACCATAGTCATTCCAGTCGGATCTGATGATTCCTCTTGGGTTTACTATAATGTCATTGATTTCCTGAGTTCCATCTTCTTTAATGATTGTTGAATATGGAAGAGTTCTGTGGTATGTAACATTTCTGTTTTTTACTGCGCAGTTCCATCTGAAGTCATTCTTTGAAATGCAGTTTTCTGCAAACCACTTTTCAATAGCTTCAGTTCCATTTACACCAAGTGCACTTAAAACATTTCTGAATGTTGGAACTTCATCGTTGTCAAGGATATAAAGGTTATCAAGAGTAGTCTTTGTATAGTCCTCTCTGAACTGAACACCTACCACTGACTTTCTGTTTTCAAATCTTTCGATGAAATCCTTTACAAGAAGACCATCTTCTGCATTGAAAAGAACACAGTTGATTCTTACAGGTACAGGAATAACATCAAATACCATATCGTCACATTCCTTAACATACTTTCTGATATGTCTTGAAACGTTGATGCCTGTAATAGTATCCTTGTGATCTTCAATAATATCAAGCATGTCGCTTAATGAATTCTTTTCAAGTGGGAAAGTTGTATTAATGAAAAGATTATGTGGTGCAAGCCCTCTTGCAACACTTTCATCGTTCATTTTCTTAACTGTACTGATGAGAAGTTCGAGACTCTTAAGTTCAGCAAATGGTTCTCCTCCAGTGAATACGAAATCGCAGGATGGTGTGATGCTGTGCATAACCTTCATGGATTCGATTACGTTATTAACATCAAAACCTGCATTTTCAAGATAATCCTTTTTATTTACGCAGAATGGACAACGGTTACCGCAATCATATGGTGCGAAAACTGTAACTGTTGCTCCCCTCTCATACTGACATGAATATTTGCTCATTCCAAACTCCTTTCGAAAAAATAGTAACAAATACCAACGAATTTTAACATAAAATATGAGTAAAGTCACCCTTTTTAGAAAAAAGTTTAATTATTTAAAATTTAACAAAATATTTTAAAATAGCTGTTGACAAATCATCCATTTGCTATTAGAATAACAAGGTAGCATTCCGGAGTAGCTCAATGGTGGAGCAGGCGGCTGTTAACCGCAAGGTCGGAGGTTCGAGCCCTCTCTCCGGAGCCATTTTTTTAAGAAAATTTGAATGAAGTTTCTTATGAAGCTTTTGTGCCGGAGTGGCGGAATTGGCAGACGCACAGGACTTAAAATCCTGCGATACTTACCTATCGTACCGGTTCGACCCCGGTCTCCGGCACCAATTTTTTTAAAATCAATATCGCGGGGTGGAGCAGTTGGTAGCTCGTCGGGCTCATAACCCGAAGGTCGTAGGTTCAAGTCCTATCCCCGCAACCAAGATTATTCAACCTGAACTAATGTTCAGGTTTTTTGTTGCGTTTTTTGTGAATGATTACAATTCCCTACCTATACAGATAGTCTACAAGTTGTACTTGTGGTTGTACCAGATTGAAACATAAACTTATCTTTTTTTGATATATCAAAATCACCGAGCTACGCAGCTCGGTGATTCCTCTATATTACTCTTCTTTAATTTTTCCATATTCATAATCGCTTGTATATGGATGTCCATTTAGAAGTTCAACAGCGTCATCTGAGTAAATCGATTGATAGCCATCGAAAATTGCAAGATCAGGTTCGATTATAAACGTGTTTCCATTACTCAAATAAAATGTTATCATATCAAATGTTTCATTACTTGGTTCAAATTCACAAATATTATGATTATGCCACTTGTCATAGCTTTTGGTTCTCTTCCGCAGCTCTACTGATGATAATTCACCATACTCAAAAGTAATTGTATTGTTTTCAACCACACTCTCACTTTGATAAATATCTATAGAATTATTGAATATGTCCTTGTATTCCGCATTATCATACGACTTCTTTTCATCTGGATCCATAGACCTATACTGAAGCGAAAGTCCATCCATATCCACAAAATTTACTACAAGACTCATTTCATTATCGAAATTGATATATATATTATCGTCGACTGAGTATTCCCTTACATTGTCACTGAAAAAACTAAGACTGAACCCCCGAATATACACGGACTTTATTCTATGCCCTTTTGTCTCTTCTATAAGTTTTTCAAAATACAATCTTGCATCAGATGCTTTGGGCAGATTATGTTCAACGCTGATATCCATAACACTCCTTTAATTAATCCAACCTTTACTCCACTACTTCTATTCTTCCCTCAACCTGGCTGTCCAGTTCTCTCATACCAGAGAAAAGTTCTTCATAAACGGCATACATAGAACTTACTACCATCCTTGGTTTTCTATTTGCTGCAACTTCATCAAGTGGCACATTGAAGAATTCTTCGAAATTGCTGTAGTGATAGCCAGGAAGTCCAATTTTGATTCTCTGATCATCCTTTATATCTTCCCCATTGAATCTGAACTCAAGAAGTTTCTGCTGTTTTCTTGACCATTTGATTCTCATGCCTTTGGAGAACTGATAGAACTCAGTGTGTCCTCCAGTGAATGCTTCTTCTCTAAGCACAAATGAAACCATTCTTCTAAGCTGATCCCCTGTTACTTCAAGAAGATGAAGAGTTTCATCAAATGGGAAAAATGTCTTCAGATCCTGAATCTGCACAATTGGTCCAAGCTCTTTTAATCTCATTGAACCTGAGCCAAGTATCATAAGGTCAAAGCTTGAGCCATCCTGCATTACATCTGCAAACAGATTTCCCAGTTCTGTTTCCTGATTACGTTCTGGATGAGTAAGAGTTCTCTTGAATGTAGTAAGAACCTGCGAATATTTTAGATTCGTTTCGTTACTGTATGAATCAATTACAGCCTGGGTACCTCTGTCAGGCCAGCATACTTCGTCCGATACTTCAACTACCCTGTATCCGAAATCAGTTACCGCATGTGTTTCTGAATCGAACTTTAGATCAATTCTTCCAATATTTGATGTACCAGTGCCTACCTGAACAATTGGGATACTGTTTTCAAAATGTGGTTCAGTAAGAAGTGTGTGACTGTGTCCACCTATAATCAGGTCTACCCCACTGGATTCTGAAATGAGCCCTGCAAGTTCACAGTCCTTCTGAAAACCTATATGACTCAGCACAACTGTATAATCTATATCAACAGTCTTATATGTATCACAAATTACATCTATTTCCTTTGCCGCTTCTCTTACATCCACAAAGCTTCCAATGAGTTCCTCTTTTCTTGTTACAGCAAGAATCTCATCAGTAATTACGCCACTAAACATTATCCTTAGGCCGCCGCGTTCAATAACAGTATATGGCGTGAACAGTCTTGTATGATTTGTTGTTATGAACATATTTGCTGTTACAATCGGGAATTTTGCACATTTTTCAAGAAACAGAAGATGTGAAAGTCCATAGTCAACTTCATGATTTCCAATAGTTGCAACATCTGGTGAAAGTCTGTTCATAAGTTCGATTGTGGAAAGCCCTCTATACTCACTGTCAATAATCGAACCCTTGAACATATCTCCTGCAACAGCAAATATAACATTCTTTTCGTTATGTCTTGTTCTTTTTATATATCCTGAAAGAAGAGCAAGTCCGCCTACTACCCTGTTATCTGCTTTTTTAGAGATGAAATCTCCATGAATATCATTTATGTGCAGTAATGTAAGATCAATTGTACCCATAATATTTCTCCTCCATATTATGAATATATCATACATCATGAATGTATTAAAAGTGGCTATTCTTATATATACATTTCAAAATTGTCAAAATCTTTCTGCAGTTCCTCAAGAAAACACTTTATATGCCATCCATCTGTAGTCGCGTGATGACATGTTAATGAGATTGGAAGAAGTACTTTTCCATCTTTTTCATGATATTTACCTGCTTCTATACTAGGAAAATAGTATGGCTTGTTTTCATAACTGTGTACTGCAAAATGTGAAAATTCTACCCATGGAACAGCAGAAACTGTATATGCATTTTCAGGAGGAACTCCAGGTTTTGCAAGTATTCCTTTTATGTTGCCATACATTTTCTTATCTTCCATATATCTTTTATGGAATGTTCTGAAATCAGAATCATATTCAGTCCACATGAGAGAAAATGTATGATTATCCTCATGGAATGATGCATAAAGTGGTGTCAGCTTATCATAGTATCCAACTGCCCCATCCTTGATAGCGCAGCAGAATTCAGTATGATTCATCAGATTTTTTGTTACAGCCCAAAGATAAGATGGAAAGAATCTGTATTCTGTTTCTTTAATGGTTTCAAGCAGTTTCGATATATCAACCTCTACCGTAATTGAGTATCCTGTTGGTGCTGCTTCACTGAAATACCAGAATACCTGATTTCTTGGCCAGCATGTTCTGTCAATCAGGTTAAACATATTGATTTTTCTCCTTTCATATATATGAAATATTACCCGTATATTTCACCATTTTGTACCTACTGTTGGTAGATATGTGAAATTGTGATATAATCGGGTACAGGAGAACATAGCATGAGTAATACAATTTTTGACATAGCAGTAATAGGTGCAGGGCCAGCAGGGTCAACCTTTGCAAGAACCATTGCAGATACAGGAAGAAAAGTGCTCCTAATCGACGGCGAAACAAAAGAAAACATGAAACCATGTGGTGGACTTCTCTCACCAGATGCCCAGAAATACATGGCAAAATACCGCATGACCATACCAAATGACATATTAGTCAATCCACAGATTTTCGCCGTTGATACAGTCGATTTAGTGGCGCAGAAAGCCACCAGATACCAGAGACACTACCTCAATATGGACAGATATCTTTTTGACAAGTATCTCCTTTCTATCGTTCCCGATTCAGTTGAGATAGTCAGAGGAAGAGTAAAAAGCATCTCTGAAAATCCAGATAGATACTGCATAGAAATACAACTGGAATCAGGTGAAAAACTGACAGTCTCATCAGAATACATTGTAGGAGCAGATGGAGCATCTTCAGTAGTAAGGAAAAGTCTCTTCCAGGATAGAATTCATGTGAAAAAGTATGTCGCAATTCAGGAGTGGTTCA
The DNA here is from genome assembly GCA_024403065.1 of Clostridia bacterium. Lineage (GTDB taxonomy): Bacteria > Bacillota > Clostridia > Peptostreptococcales > Anaerovoracaceae > JAKSSM01. Next base: position 17,625 of record JAKSSM010000002.1, read on the forward strand.
GAATTGAAGGAATAGAACCATGGTATTACTGTATCTTTGATGAAGAAACAAGTGACAGCTGCTCATGGTTTATGCAGAAAGATGGGTACTCAATTTTTGGAGGTGCATTTGACCCTAAAAACAACAGAGAAAATTACGAAAAACAGAAACAGAAATTTGCAGAATATATAGGATACAGCCTTGATAATGCTGTAAAGTTTGAAGCATGTCTTGTAACAAGCCCAAGAAAAAGAAGTGACTTTGCACTTTCAAATGGTAAAGCATTCCTTATTGGAGAAGCTGCAGGATTCATAAGTGCAAGTTCATTCGAAGGTATAAGCTGTGCCCTGATTTCAGGCTTTGCTCTTTCTGAGGCATTCAGAAACGGAAAAGATGCTGATGGTATAAAGAAAATATACAGGAAAAAAACACTTAAACTGAGACTCAAACTCCAGTTCAAGATGTTCAAACGTTTTGTAATCTGCAATCCTTTCCTGAGAAAACTTATTATGAAAAGCGGTATTACATCCGTATAACAAAAATGCAGGTTGCCCTGCATTTTTTTAATTTAACTTTATTCCTTTTTCAATTTTTCTGTTTTCTTCAGCAAGCTGTCTGTCAAGCTCCTGATTGTTTTTCACAACCTCAAGCTTGTTTTCAAACTTGTTTGCCTTTTCAGTGTCCCCTGTTTTTCTGTAGAGAACAGCAAGCTTTGTAATTGCATCCTCATTACTTGGTGAATACTTGAGCACTTCAAGGTAATTCTTTATGGCTTCCTCATAGGCTGTAAGTGCAATTTCATCAACTGCTCCAGTCTCGTTTTCATGATCTTCTGCAATTGACATATATGCAACTCCAAGATAGAAGTAAAGTGGCCACCAGTCTTTATATCTGCTTCCCTTATAGATTTCAAGGGCCTTTATTCCCTCTTCGTATCTGCCTGAAAGAATAAGGTTATAGCCTTCTTCTATCTTGCATGGTATTTCAAGAGTCTCAAGTCTTTCTCTGATTTCTTTCAGTGTATTTTCAGCATCCGCTCTTCTTAAGGCATCAATACCAGGCTCTGCAAGTTTTTCTTCAACAAGCTTTACATATTCTTCCCATGTAAGCTTTGTCTTGATATACAGACCCATATTAACATATGCATAACCAAGGAAATAGAATGCATCTACAAGCTTTGGATCCTTGATTGTTGCAATCTCAAAAGCCTCCAGTGATTCAGCTTTGAATCTTCCGATATATTCTTCCTCTTCTCCAAGTTCGTATGCATCTTTGCATGCTCTTCCGTAGCAGTAGTATGCATTGGCATTATCAGGGTTAATGAGCATTGATGCTCTGAACATGATACATGCATAGTCGTAGTCGCGCTTGTCAGCCGCATCGAGTCCTTCTGAAAGAAGCGCATCGGAGAAACGGATATCAAAGTTTCTGAGGATGTATGCAATATAGTTGTCTACATATCTGAATGATGGGTCACATCCCATTACAAATGCCATGTTCTTTGCAATCTTGAGAACCGTCATTCCCTTCATATCCTGTGCATGAATAGGAACTTCTACCCCCTTCATGATATCCAGTATGCCAGCCTTTTCAAGGTAGCTGTCGGACAATTCATCAAAGAGATAATCCTTAAGATGTGGAACTAGATATTCTGATATTCTGTCGTTTGATCTGTCCATAAATTACCTACAACATTCTAAACATTTCATTTTTAAGCAGATTGGTATTTTTCATATAATGCTTTATCTGCTCAATCATTTTATCGTTGTCATAAGGGAGATTTCCCTTAAGATTCACATAATTTGATGCATGATTTGATCTGAAAACACATTCCTTTTCAGGTCTTGCATTTTCAAGAATTATGCATGTTTCTTCAAGAACCTCCAAAGGTGTAAGAAGTGTGAATCTTCCTTCTCTTACCTCTTTTACAATAGGTGCAGGTTCTTCAAGCATAAGTGTAAGGAGACTTACATATGATGCGTTCATTTCTCTGATCATAGTACCTGTCTCAACAGCATGTTCTCTCATGAGTTCAGGACCGGCAAGACCTGAGATAAATGTAACAGAAGCCTTGATTCCAAGTCTTTCGATTTTCTTTACCGCTTCTATCAGCTCTTCCCTGGTTTCACCTTTGTTTACCATTTTAAGAACTGTGTCACTTCCTGACTCAGCACCCATATATACCATGGTAAGTCCAAGTTTCTTAAGTTCAAGAAGCTCGTCATCAGTTTTTCTAAGAATATCTGATGCTCTTCCATAAGTTGTGACTCTTTCACACTCAGGGAAAAGTTCACGAATCTTCTCATATATTGGTCTGAGCCTGTTCATGGAAAGACATAATGCATCACCATCACAGAGGAAAATCCTGTCGATTTTTCTGTAATTGACTCTTGCATCTTCAAGATCCTCAAAGACTTCGTTAATATCGCGAACTCTGAAGTTCTTTGCCTTGAACATATTGCAGAAAGTACATTTATTATGCGCACATCCGATAGTGACCTGAACAAGAAGACTGTATGCTTCTGATGGTGGTCTATAGATTGCTCCGTAATAACGCAAGTTTACATCCTTTCTGGTGCTTTGATACCAAGTAAGTTAAGTCCACTCTTTAAAGTGTTCATTGTAGCTACTACAAGTGAAAGTTTTGCTTTCTTTTCTGCTTCATTATCAACAAGAATGTGTTCATCATGATAGAATTTGTTGAATGCTTCTGCAATATCAACAATGTATCTGGTTAATATTGATGGTTCATACTTGAGTGCCGCATCCTTTACTGTTTCAGGATATCCGTAAAGAAGCTTTGTAAGTTCATATGCACTGTCTCCAGTAAGATATTCTGCACATGTTTCTGGAACTATGTCTCCAGCATTTCTTAAGATACTCTTGCATCTTGCATATGTGTACTGTACATATGGTCCTGTTTCACCGTTGAAGTCAAGAACCTTATCCCAGTTGAATACATAATCCTTGATTCTGTTGTTTGAAAGTTCATTGAATACTACAGCTCCAATACCAACCATCTTTGCAGTTTCATCAACGGAATCAGTATTAACGCCCTTTTCAATAATGATTTCTCTTGTCTTTTCAATAGCGTGATTCAGTACGTCTTCAAGGAATACAACTCTTCCCTTTCTTGTTGACATTGTACCTTCAGCAAGAGAAACAAGACCGAATGGAACGTGAACAATATCCTTTGCCCATTCATAACCCATAAGTTCTACAATCTTCTTTAACTGCTGGAAGTGAAGATTCTGCTGTGATGCTACAACGTAGATACACTTTTCAAAGTTGTATGTATCCTTTCTGTACTTTGCAGCTGAAATATCTCTTGTTATATAAAGGGATGATCCATCTGACTTTACAATTGGAGCTGGAGTAAGACCATAAGGTTCAAGGTCAACAATCTGAGCACCGCGTGATTCTACAAGAAGATTCTTATCCTTCATTTCAGCAATAATTGCTGGCATCTTGTCTGAATAGAAAGATTCACCATTATATGAGTCAAATGTAATATCAAGCATTCCATATACTCTGTTGAATTCCTTTAATGATTCTTCTCTGAACCACTTCCAGAGTTCAACTTCTTCCTTTTCACCCTTTTCAAGCTTAACGAAAGTATTTCTTGCTTCATCGTCAAGTGCAGGATCCTTTTCTGCTTCTTCATGGAATTTTGTATAGTATGAAAGAAGAGTTTTGATTGGTTCACGGTTAACGTCTTCAGCATTACCCCATTTTCTGTAGGCAACAATCATCTTACCGAACTGTGTACCATAGTCGCCAAGGTGGTTGATTCTGATTACATCATATCCAATGGCATCATAAAGCTTATAGAGTGAGTTACCGATTACAGTTGATCTGATATGTCCAATATGGAATGGCTTTGCAATGTTAGGAGATGAATACTCAACGATAATAGGCTTTCCTTCTCCGTAGGATGATCTTCCATACTTTTCACCAGCTTCAGTTACTTCCTTTAATGCTTCAGTAACAAAATATTCCTTTGACACAAACATGTTTACATATGCATTTACAGGCTTTACTTCCTGGAAAATGCTGTTTTCTGCAATTGCAGCTGCAACATCCTGTGCAATAAGGTTTGGTGCCTTTCTCATTAACTTTGCAAGCTTGAAGCAAGGGAAAGCATAGTCTCCCATCTTCTTGTCCTGTGGAATTTCAATCATACCTGATATTTCTTCCAGTTCCAGTGGAAGTACCTTATCAAGTATCTGTGCGATTTCAAGCTTAAAATTAACCATCATATCTCCTTTTCTGTTTTAATGTTTATTCCTTCTGCAAGAAGTTTTTCTGCAAAAACTCCGTTTCCTTCTATTGTTTTTCCTGAAAAAGTGCCATCATAGATGCTTCTGAATCCACATGATGGACTGTTGTTTTTCAGGATTGCTCCTTCTATTTCTTCACCCAGTTCTTCGGCATATGCCTTTACATACTGAAGGCAGAGTTCTGCACCAACAGCATATTCTGAGGTTACATCTCTTCCATCTTTAGTCAGGACTTTATCTCCAACCCTTTCTGCAGGGGTTCTTGGAATTGGAAGACCACCTCTTACCTCTGGACATACTGCCACATACTCTTTATCCGAAAGGAACTGAAGTACTTTTTCATTTCTGTTGTTTCCTCCTGAGTACTTGCAGTTAACACCCAGAAGACAGCATGATACTATATACATTTTCTAATCCTTTTTTAACTGAACGACTGTAACACCGTCACCACCTTCAGAGTAACCTCCCTTATGGTATGATTTTACCAGGTGATGTGTCTGAAGCATCTTTCTTATACCCTGCTGAAGTATTCCTTCTCCACGTCCATGGATAATAGTAACTTCAGGAAGCCCTGCAATATATGCATCATCAAGATACTTTTCAACTTCCATGAGTGCATCATCAAGATTCTTTCCGATTACGTTTCTTGATGCTGATACAGCCATGGCTTTAACTGTTCTCAGTTTTCCTGCACGGTTCAGTTTTCCGTCTGTCTTTTCCTTTACTGTATCCCCTATATACATCAGGTCTCCCACATTGGCCTTGAGCTTCATTGCGCCTACCTTTATCTGAAGGTTTCCGTTTGAATCAGGCATAGAGATAACTTCTGCATTCTGGTCAATTGTAAGGAGTTTTACCTTATCTCCGATTTTTACATCATCAACACTGACAGGATTAAGATTTTCTTTCTTTGAGAGACCTGTCTGATATCTTTTTTCTCTTTCGTTAAGAGAAGACTTGATATTGGTAATCTTCTTTGTACGTTCACCAAGGGATTCAACCTTATTAAGGTTTCTGAGTTCTTTCTGAACTGAATTAACCTTGTCCTTGGCTTCTTTTATGAGACGTCTTGCTTCATTCTTTGCATCATCAATAGTCTCTTTTTCATGTTTCTGAAGGAGTTCCTCTCTTCTTCGTATGAGGTCTTCCTTCCTCTTTATATCTTCAAGGATTGCTTCAGCTTCAATTCTTGATGCCTCGGCTCTCTTTGTATCCTCTTCGATCTTTGTAAGGACATCTTCGAATGCAAGTTCACCTTTTTCGATAAGAGTACCCGCTCTTTCGATGATGTCAGATTTCAAGCCCAGCTTTCTTGAAATTTCGAATGCATTGGACTTTCCAGGAATTCCTGTAAGCAGTCTGTATGTTGGACTCAGTGTCTCAACATCAAACTGCATGGATGCATTTTCAACTCCTGGTGTTGAAATAGCATATTTCTTCAGTTCGTTGTAGTGTGTTGTTGCAACAATGGTTGCACCTTTTCTGTTCAGCTCCACAATCCCCTCCAGGATCTTGAGTTCCTCAAGTATTGCTATACCAAGAGCGGCACCTTCGGTAGGATCAGTTCCTGCACCAAGTTCATCAAGAAGAATAAGTGTATCAAGGCTTGCCTTTTCAACAAACTCTACAGTATTTTTCATATGGGATGAGAATGTTGAAAGACTCTGCTCAATACTCTGCTCATCCCCGATATCTGAAAATATATCAGTAAATATTGGAAGTGAACTTCGTTCTGACGCTGGAATATGAAGTCCAGACTGCGCCATCATTGAAAGAAGTCCAATAGTTTTAAGTGTTACTGTCTTACCGCCCGTATTAGGTCCGGTAATAACAAGTGTTGTATAGTTCTTTCCTATTTCTACATCAATAGGAACAACTTTTTTTCTGTCAATAAGCGGATGTCTCGCTTTCAGAAGTGAAAGATATCCATCTTCATTAATTTCAGGTCTTGCACCTTCCATAGAAACAGATAACTTGGCTTTTGCAAATACTTCATCAAGAAGCACCAGAAGATGCTGGTTGTTTCTTATCTCTTTGAAGTGTTCTGCTACATTTGATGAAAGTTCCAGAAGAATTCGTTCAATCTCAGCCTGCTCATCAACTTCAAGCTCTCTCAGTCTGTTGTTCAGTTCAACAATTGCCTGAGGTTCTATGAAAAGTGTAGCACCTGTTGAACTCTGGTCGTGAACAATGCCACTTACCTTCTGTCTGTGTTCAGCTTTTACTGGAACTACATATCTTCCATCTCTCATTGTAACAATTGCATCCTGAAGATACATTTTGCTGTCACTTGAAACTACAAGAGAATTAAGTTTAGTTCTTATCTGATCATTGGTGCTCTTGATTTCACGTCTGATGCTTCTCAGTTCTGGTGATGCAGAATCAGAAATCTCATCTTCTGAAAGAATAATCTTATCGATTTTATCACTTAACTGTGGAAGAACAACAAGAATATCACATATAGAATAGAGCCATTTAAGATCCATACAAGATCCTCTTAAATACCCTACTACGTCCTGTGTTACTCTCAGGTTATACAGCACCTGAAGAAGCTGCTTTGCACTGAGCATTCCGCCCTTCTTCGCAAAAAGAAGTGAACCCTCAATGTCATATAACTCTCCAAGAGGAATATTTCCCTTTCTTACCGTAATTGTTACCGCTTCTGTTGTTTCGTCAAGTCTTTCTGTGATGTCTGAAAAGTCTGTAAGTGGTTTAATACATGACAAAGTTTCCTTTGCCATATTGGATACGGCAAAGGAAACCAGAAGATCTGTTATTTTGTTGTACTCAAGAACTTTAAGACTTCTCTCGTTCATCTGTTAGTAATCTCCTCTTTGCAGTTTTTCAATCTGCGTTTTGAGCTTAAGGTTTTCAACCTGTGAATCAAAATATGAATTCTCGTATTCATTGCACTTTGCTTCAAGCTCTTTGATTCTCTTTTCAAGAGCATCAAGCTCAGCTGAATATTTTGAAGCTCCATCCTTATACTGAATAAAGCTCTTTTTTGCTTCTTCCCACATTCTTAAGTAGTTGTCGCAGTCTCTTTCAAGCTGGCTTACTTTATCCTTAAGACCTGTAACATCAGTTCTGTTCTGGAAATAGTCATCAGCAATATTGATTGCAGCAAGTACTGGAACTGAACCTAAACCATACTGTGTTGAGAGCTGTGCAACTTCTTTCATTTTGGAGTCTACATATGCGGCAATTTCTCTGATAGTTTCCTCATCGCGTTCGCCTGCGATTGTGTACTCCTGACCATAAATCTTAACTTTAACCTTATTGTCAGCCATATTAACCTCCTTTAAATTACATTTCTCTTAATGTAAGTCCAAGCTTATCCTTTAATGTTGCAAGTACTGCACTGTGTGCCTTTACAACTTCATCATCAGTAAGAGTTCTTTCATCGTCTCTGTATGTGATTGAGAATGCCATACTCTTCTTGTTTTCTGGAACCTGTGCTCCACGATAGATGTCGAAGAGTTTAACGTCCTTGATAAGATCAATCTTTAATCCTAAGATTGCTTCTTCAATTTCTCTTACAGTCATTTCTTCGTCACAGAGAAGAGCGATATCTCTTGTGATTGCAGGATGCTTTGGAATCTGATGATAAAGCTTTACTGTATTTGAAAGTTCAATTACATTTTCAAAGAAAAGTTCACATACATATGCCTTTGTATCGATGTCATACTTTTCAGTTACTTCTGGATGAACTTCTCCCATGATTCCAAGTTCGATTTCTTCATCTCCTTCGAAATCAGTGTGTACATTTGTAGCAACGATTCTTGCACATCTTCCTGGATGATATACACCATATTCTGTTTCTGGAACATATACGATATCCTTGATGCCAAGCTTTGAAAGAAGACCAGCTACAACACCCTTGAGTGTGAAGAAGTCTACTCCCTTTCCATACATACCGATTGAAAGGTTGTCTGATTCGTATGGGAGTCCCTTTTCATCAAGCCAGTTAGCTGTAAAGGTGTTTCCGATTTCAAATGCAGCGAATGCAGGAAGTTTTCTGTTGAAGTTTCTTGCCATTACTTCGAGCATCTGTGGAGTGAGTACAGTTCTCATAACTGATGTATCATCTCCAAGTGGGTTAAGAATCTTTACGAAGTTTCTTTCCCATGAATCTTCTTCGATTCTGATATTGTCAAGACCCTTAGGACTTACGAATGAGTATGTCTGGATTTCATTTAATCCCATACCACATAATGTTTCTCTTGTAAGGTCCTTTACATCTCTGTCATGGCTCTGGCCAGCTTCATTGTTACCCTTTGGAATAGTAACAGGAAGATTGTCGTAACCATAGATTCTTGCTACTTCTTCAACAACGTCTTCTTCGATTGCCATATCCTGTCTTACTGTTGGAGCAGTAACATAAAGGTCATCTCCTTCGCCTTCAACCTTCATTTCAAGGTTTGTGAGGTACTTAACCATTGTTTCTCTATCAAGACTGATACCAAGAACATGATTGATTCTTGATACTCTTGCATGTACTCTGTTTGCTGTTTCCTTCTTCGGATAGATATCTACAGTTCCCTTTACAACTGTACCAGCTCCAAGGAGTTCGATAAGATAGCATACTCTGTCTGCAGCAGCCTGACAGAGGTTAGGGTCAATTCCCTTTTCATATCTTCCTGAAGCTTCAGTTCTTAATGTAAGTCTCTTTGAAGTCATACGAACTGAATTTGAGAAGAAGTTTGCTGATTCTACTACGATAGTGCTTGTACTGTCAGTAATTTCTGAGTTTAAACCACCCATAACACCTGCAACAGCTACAGCTTTTTCACAGTCATTAATCATAAGCATTTCGCTGTCGAGCTTTCTTTCTGTTCCATCAAGTGTAACGAAAGTATCTCCGTCCTTTGCTTCTTTTACAATAATCTGATGTCCAGCAAGTGATTCAATATCAAATGCGTGAAGTGGCTGACCATATTCGAGCATTACGAAGTTTGTAATATCTACGATATTGTTAATTGGACGCATACCAGCATGAATAAGCTTCTTCTGGAGCCACCATGGTGATGGAGCAACCTTGACATCCTTTACAACTCTTGCTGTATATCTCTTGCAGTTTTCTGATTCAACGCTTACCTTAACATAATCGTTTACGTCTTCAACTTCGTTCTTGCATACTGTTTCTGGATATCTGAATGATTCACCAAATGTAGCAGCAGCTTCTCTAGCCATACCAATCATTGAAAGGCAGTCAGGTCTGTTTGGTGTAATTTCGAAGTCGATAATAGCATCTTCAAGTCCAAGAGCAGAAACAACTTCTTCACCAACCTTGAGTCCTTCTGGAAGAATCCAGATTCCATCCTTCTGGTCAACTGGAATAACCTTGTCACTGAATCCGAGTTCTGAGAAAGAAGCGAGCATTCCGTTTGAAAGAACACCTCTTAACTTGCTTGCCTTTAAGTCAACTCCGCCTTCAACTTTTGGCTGTCCGTGAAGTGGTCCTGGGATATGTGAACCATCAAGACAAACTGGAACATATGCGCCAACGAATACGTTTGGAGCTCCTGTTACAATCTGAATTGGGCTTTCTTCGCCAACTTCAATCTGACATACTGAAAGTTTATCAGCATCTGGATGCTTTGTGATTTCAACAATCTTACCAACAACAACCTTCTTGATATCCTGACCAACAAGTTCAAGTGTTTCAAGGTTTGAGCCAGACATGATCATTCTGTCACAGAATGTAACTGGATCAACATTAACATCTACGTAATCTTTTAACCATTCTAATGAAACTATCATTTTCTTTCTCCTTTCCTACTTGAACTGTTCAATAAATCTCATATCGTTTTCATAAAGAAGTCTGATGTCGTCAATTTCATACTTTAACATTGCAACACGTTCAACTCCCATACCGAAAGCGAATCCTGTATATTTTTCTGTATCGATTCCGCCTACCTTGAGTACGTTTGGATGTACCATACCGCATCCTAAGATTTCAATCCATCCGGAACCCTTGCATACTCTGCATCCTCTTCCACCACACTTGAAGCATGATACGTCCATTTCAGCTGATGGTTCAGTGAATGGGAAGTGATGAGGTCTGAATTTTGTCTTTGTTTCTTCGCCGAACATCTGCTTTGCGAAGCTGTCAAGAACACCCTTAAGGTCAGCCATTGTGATTCCTTCATCTACTACAAGTCCTTCAACCTGATGGAACATTGGTGAGTGAGTAGCATCTGGAGTATCACATCTGAAACATCTGCCTGGAGCAAATACTCTGATTGGTGGTTCCTGAGCCTTTAATGTTCTAACCTGTACTGGTGAAGTCTGAGTTCTTAAAAGAACTTCATCATTTACATAGAATGTATCAGTCCAGTCACGAGCTGGATGATATGGTCCTGCGTTAAGTGCATCGAAGTTGTTGAATACTGTTTCAACTTCAGGTCCTTCAGTTAATGTGAATCCCATTGACTTGAATACCTTTGCAATTTCTTCGATTGTGATTGTTACAGGGTGCTTTGTACCAACCTTGATTTCCTTCGCTGGTTCAGTAACGTCGATCTTTTCCATTCTGAACTTTGCCTGCTGAGCAATAGCCTTTAAAGCTTCCTTCTTTTCCTGAAGAAGTTCTTCAATCTGCTGCTTTGTCTTGTTTGCTTCCTGACCAAGCTGCTTTCTTTCTTCTGGAGTAAGGCTTCCCATGGACTTTAAGATTTCAGTAAGTTCACCCTTCTTTCCAAGAAAACGTACTCTGATATTTTCTGTTTCATCAACTGAAACAGCTTCTTCCAATTTCTTCTTTGCATCTTCCAAGATGTTCTTTAATCTCTCTTGCATTTTCTTATCCTTTCATATAGCAGAATTCCTGCGGAAATAGCACAGTTAAGTGATTCTATGTTTCCTTCCATAGGAATCTTTATTCTTATATCTGATTTCTGTATGAGTTCTTCTGATATGCCGTTACCCTCGTTTCCAAGAATTAAAGCAATGTCCTCAGACAGATCTACGTCGTAGTAGTATTCACTTGCAGTAAGTGCTGAAGCAACCAGCTTCTTTTTTGCTTTTTCTGCAAAAGAAACAAGTGCGTCATTGTCTTCAATATATGCAACCGGAATCCTGAAAAGTGATCCTGTTGCTGCTCTTACTACCTTTGGCTGATAGATGTCACATGTTCCTTTGATTAGAAGAATCAGACTGTAACCTGCTGCGTCAGCCGTCCTTATGATGGTTCCCACATTTCCTGGATCCTGAACTCTGTCAAGAACAAGGAAGTTGGCACCCTTAAGGTTCATAAACATATTTAGGTCCACAACGTTCTTCTCAACTACTGCAATCACGCCCTGAGATGCTTCAGTCTGTGACAGCTCATCGAATAGCTTTGTGGACAAAATAAAGGCATTCTTCACACTAAATCGTGGCCCATCGTATCCGTCCTTGTAGAAGATTGTTCTGATTTCCTGGTTACACTTGAATGCTTCTTCCACCAGGTTGATTCCCTCAATCAGATACAGCCCCAACTCGTCACGATACTTCTTTTTGAGCAGTTTTGTCGCATCTTTATATATTCTGTTGTCTTTTGATGTAATCTCCTGCATAACACGAAAACAAGACCAAAATTCTCTTCTGGCCTTAAATATATATATTGGAAAAAGCCGGTTGACTAAACCGGCTTGAAAAAACTAAAGGAAACTTGGTATTTCGAATCTGGAATCTTTTTCGTTTTCGCTTTCAGCACCCTTAAGGAGATCCTGAAGTTCAACTTCTCTTCCATTTAATCCGTCAACACCTGTTGAACGAACTTCTGTAGCCTGTACTTCAGGCTTTTCTTCCTTAACCTGAGGAGTATCAAGACCTTCGTCAAATCCTGTTGCGATTACTGTAACATGGATTTCATCCTCAAGGTTTTCATCAATCGCAATACCGAACTTGAGAAGTACACTTTCATCTGTAAGTTCTCTGATGCGATCACCGATTTCACTTACTTCCATCATATTGATGTCTCTGCATGCAGAGATATAGAAGATAAGGGCTTTTGCACCATCGACTGAAGTTTCAAGGACTGCACTCTCAATATCACTCTTTAAAGCTATGTCTGCACGGTTGTCGCCCTTTCCTGTACCTACACCGATATGAGCAATACCGCGGTCTCTCATAACTGTCTCGATGTCCGCAAAGTCAACGTTAACCCATGCATAATCAGAGATAATATTGGAAATACCACCTACACCATCCTTTAATACGTCATCTGACATACGGAATGCTTCCATGAATGATGTAGTCTTGCTGCTGTTTTCTATAAGCTTTTCGTTTGGTACTACGATAATAGCATCAACATAAGCCTTAAGGAACTTGATTCCAAGTTCAGCCTGTTTCTTCTTTCTTTCACCTTCAAATTTGAAAGGCTTTGTAACAACTGCAACGGTAAGGATACCCATATCCTTTGCTGCCTTTGCAATTACCGGAGCAGCTCCTGTACCTGTTCCACCACCCATACCTGCAGTGATGAATACCATATCTGCGCCTTCAAGTACGGAAGCGATTTCTTCAATAGATTCTTCGGCAGCTCTCTGTCCGATTTCTGGATTTGAACCTGCGCCAAGACCTCTTGTAAGCTTTTCTCCAATCTGTATTTTTGTATCTGGTAAACATTTGTTGAGAGCCTGTCTGTCTGTATTTATACAGATAAACTGTACTCCCTTAAGACCAGTTTCTACCATATGATTAACGGCGTTGCAGCCTGCACCACCGACTCCTACAATTTTAAGCACTGCTGCTTTTTCCTGTACTGTTTCAAATTGTAACATTAGTTATCCCTCCTAATATGTTATCCTTGTTTATTCTACCATATATTGTGTATAAATGCACCATTTTTTTAAGAAAATACATATTATTTCTGTATCAAAAAAGGAAGCTTACGCTTCCTTAAATTACTGGTGTAAAGATAATTTCATCAGATACATTTGTGTCCGTTATAATGATTGAACCATACTCAATTCCCTGATTCAAAAGCTTTGATACAGTTGCCTGAATACTCTTGTCTTTCAGTTTCTTTATTATATCAGATGGCGAACCAACAACCACAAGATTTTCAAGTACATAGGCTTTCATTTCAGCTTCCGAATATCTTATCATATAGAAGAACATGTCGTTTTCTTCCATTGTCTTTAATACACCTAAAGCCTGATTGAGCTGTACGCTTTCTTCAACTTCAATATTTTCACCAAGTGTAATCTTTGAAAGAGTGAAACCATCAAGAATTGTAAGTTTAGGTACAACACCAGTCTTACGGAGATACATTCCTTCATCATCAATTACAAGATAGCTTGAACTGTATCTGAAACATGCAACCTGGTTTCTTTCCTTTACAGTGATTTCTACAGCATCAGGAAGTGCACGTTTAAAGGAAACATCTCTTATGTATGTATCCTTAAGTAGTCTTTTTCTGATTTCCTTATAGTCAACACCCACAAAGATATTAGGACCCTTTATGCAGTTACCCATGATTGCAATTTCCTCATCTGTGTAATACGAGTTACCATTGACTCTGTATTCCTTTACTGCAAAATATGGTGCCCTGATGCAGAATATAATACCACCCGCAAGCATCACAAAAAGAATCAGGAAACTCCAGAATCTTATCTTACGTCTTCTTCTTAACTTTTCGCGTTCTTCTTTACCTGTTACCATCTATTTCGCTTTCTACGCATTCATAAATTACATCAAGAGTATCACTCTTGAAAAGTTCCCTTGCCTTTTCTTTCATTAAGGCAAGTTTATCACTGTCGTCCAGAAGTTCAACAATCTTCTCAACAACAGTTTCAGCCATAAGTCCCTTTTCTTCCATAAGAATTGCTGCTCCAAAATCAGCTGGAACCTTTGCATTATAGTACTGATGATTCTTGTAGACATAAGTTGAAGGAATAAGGATTGAAGGTGCACCAACTGCAAGAGTTTCTGCAACAGATACTGCACCACTTCTTTCTACAATTAGGTCAGATGATGCAAGATAATCTGCCATGTTTTCAATATATCCGTAAACTTCAACATTTGTTTCCTTACCAAAAGGAACACCTGCATCTTTAAATTCACTTTTTACCTTTTCCTCATATCTTCTTCCAGTTGAAAGAATGAGTCTTACACCATCTTTTCCTGAAATAGCCTTTGCAAGTGCAAGACCTACTTCATTGATTTTTGGTGCACCATGGGAGCCACCAGTCATAAGGATAATGGTTTCTGTCTGATCAAGACCAAGAAGGTCTCTTGACTTTGATTTCTCTTTTGTGAGGATGTCTGCTCTTACAGGATTACCTGTAAATACCATCTTTTTATCATTTTTGAAGTCATTTCTTGCTTCATCAAAACCAAGAAATACCTTCTTTGAAAACTTTGAATTAAGAAGATTTGCTCTTCCAGCCATAACATTCTGTTCCTGGATAAAGCATGGTACTCCACTTAACCAGCCTGCAACCATTAATGGAACTCCGACATAACCGCCTGTTCCAATTATTGCATCTGGTTTAGTCTTGTGAATTATCTTAAGTGAGTCAAAGATACCCATTACATTCCACCAGATAGTCTTTACAAGATCTTTGAATCCCCCGAATTCATTGGATCTTGCGTGAATAAACATATATGGAAATCTGTCCTTTGGCCAGAGTACACTCTCGATTTCATCTGTTCCGACATAGTATACTTCTGCATCTTTTTCTTTGAACTTTTCTGCAATTGCAAGTGCCGGATACATATGTCCGCCACTTCCGCCACCTGTTACGATTATTTTCATACTAGTCCACCTGATTGTTATACTTGGATATATTGAGAAGCATTCCAGCTCCAGCCATAAAGAGGAGCATGGAGTTACCACCATAGCTGATGAATGGAAGAACTACGCCTGTTGGAGGCATGGATGATGTAACAACCGCAAAGTGTATTATTACCTGAACGGCAATCCAGAATGTAATACCGAATGAAAGCATCATACCTTCGTAGTCTTTAGCCTTAAGGGCTACGTTTATTCCTCTCCAGAAGAGGAAAACAAAAATTGATACAAGACCCATTATACCAACAAATCCCAGTTCCTCACCTATTACAGCAAGGATAAAGTCGTTGTGTCCCATTGGAAGATAAAGATTCTTCTGAACACTGTTGCCAAGGCCCTTGCCGAATATTCCACCTGTACCAATAGCAAGAAGGGACTGAACGGCATTCCATCCTTCATTGAGTCTTACACCTTCTGCAAAAGGATTGATGAAACTTGTGTAACGTCTTCTTCTGTATTCTGATGAAAACATAAGGAAAGCTCCTGCAAATACACATAACGTACCGCAGAAAGCAAACTGCATAAATGTGATTCCTGCTACAATAAGCATGCCCGCTGTAATGAAAACAACAGTGAATGCTGTTGACATGTTTGGCTGCAGCATGATAAGTCCGAAATATGCGACAGCAGCAATTCCAGGAATTACTACTCCTCTTAAAAACTTGTTTCCGTAGTCTCTGTACCTGGCAAAATATCCTGTAAGGAAAAGGATAAGACATGGCTTTGAAATTTCACCAGGCATAAGAGAGAATCCGAAGATGTAAATCCATCTTGTTGCACCGAAAGTGTTTGTTCCGATACCAGGAATCATTACAAGAACAAGGAGCGCAAGTCCTATAGCATATCCAATAAGCCAGAACCTTTCTACCCAGAAATGATAGTCGATTACGTAAAACAATACCATTACAACGGCACCAATAAGAACCCACATGATCTGTCTGTAGAAATAGTATGTCGAAATACCATAGTCAGCAATTGAATAATAGTAACTTGCACTGTAAACCATTACAATTCCGAATATAAGGAGGGCGCTTACTGCAAGAAGAATCCAGTAATCCGGTGCTGCATGGTTAAGTGAGCTATTGAGTTTTATTACGTTTCCTTTTCTTTTCATATCCTAGAGGTTATTTACAATCTTTTTGAACTCTTCTCCCCTTACCTCAAAGTTAGGATACATATCCCAGCTTGCACAGGCAGGTGAAAGAAGAACTGTATCTCCATTCTCTGCAATTTCCTTTGCATATTTTACACATTCTTCAAGAGTTTCATGTTCAGAATAACTGTCGAAACCCACTTTCCTGCAGGCATCAATAATCATCTGTCTGTCACGTCCAAAGAATGTTATGTGTTTAACCTTACCCTTGAGTTCGCTGGCAAGATCAGTGAAATCCTGACTCTTTGCATCTCCTCCAGCAATAAGGATTATATTCTTCTTTATTGCCCTTAAAGCAATTACTGTAGCATCAACGTTGGTTCCCTTTGAATCATTGTAATACTTTACGTCATCAATGGTTCTTACGTATTCCATTCTGTGTTCAACAGCAGTAAATGTTTTAAGTACACTTCTTATTACATCAGTATCAATACCTGAGAAATAACAGATAGCAGCGGCCGCCAAGCAGTTTTCTGTATTGTGGTCACCCACAAGATTAATCTCGTCTCTTGATACCAGTTTAACTGTCATTCCATTATCTTTGATTATCAGGTCGTTTCCATCAAGAAAGGCACCGAAGTCTAGAACAGTTTTCCTTGAGAAAGGCACTATTTTCGCTTTTGAGTGCTGTTTCATGCTGAAACAGTATTCGTCATCATAATTAAGTACAAGATAGTCATTTTCGTCCTGTTTTTTTGAGATACCAGCCTTTGTAAGTGCATAGTTCTCAAATGTATGATGGCGGTTAAGATGGTCTGGAGTAATATTCAGAATAGCAGCAACATGCGGTCTGAAACTTTCTGTAGTCTGGAGCTGGAAGCTGCTTACTTCTGTTACAAAATATTCGTCATTTCCTGCATCCTTTGCATATGTTACAACCGGAAGTCCGATGTTACCTACCACATGGCTCTTTCTTCCTGATGCAGCAAAGATTTCACCGACAAGTGATGTTGTTGTAGTTTTTCCGTTGGTGCCTGTTATACCGACAAAATTGCTTTCGCAGAGTCTGAATGCAAGTTCAAGTTCCCCTATTACTTCTGCACCATTATTTCTGAGATTCTCTACAAATGGAAGTTCAGGATCAACTCCAGGACTTATAACCACATAGTCAAACTTTTCATTTTCTGGTGTTACCCCAAGGAAAAGACCAACGTTATTCTTTACAAGCTTATCAACAAGAGTATTTTCAAGTTTATCTATTGTCTTACTGTCCTGAACAGAAACAATCGCTCCCTTCTGAAGGAGTGCGTCAAGGGAAGCTATACCACTTCTTGCAAGACCAATTATGAGAACCTTTTTATCTTTAAAATTATACATATCTACCCTGATTACAATTTATTATCTTACACCAAGCATCATAATCAAGCACATAACAACAGTGAAGCAGTAGAACATAAGAACTACTTTTGTTTCTTTCATGCCGCCAAGTTCAAAGTGATGATGAATTGGTGACATTCTGAAGATTCTCTTTCCATGTGTAGCTTTGAAATATGATACCTGGATAATAACTGAAAGTGATTCGATT
Source organism: Clostridia bacterium (assembly GCA_024403065.1). Taxonomy (GTDB): domain Bacteria; phylum Bacillota; class Clostridia; order Peptostreptococcales; family Anaerovoracaceae; genus JAKSSM01. The sequence continues at coordinate 35,345 of JAKSSM010000002.1, forward strand.
ACATAGATGAGACCTGCAATACCAAGAAGGAATTCCAGCTTCATCATTATTGCAACTGCAGCAATACCACCACCGATTGCCATGGAACCTGTATCGCCCATGAAGATTTTTGCCGGATAGTGGTTATAGAGGATAAATCCAAGACATCCACCGCAGAATGCTCCGAATACTACTGGAAGATCCATAAATCTGAATGCAGCTGCAGCAATTGCCATGCTGAGTGTAACAATTGCAGTAACACCAGATGCAAGTCCATCAAGACCATCAGTAAGATTTACTGAGTTGGAGAATGCAATCATTATGAATACGATCCATGGAATATAGAAAATTCCAAGATTGAGTGATACGTTGAAGTATGGAATCCAGATTGCTCCTGGTGCAACACCAGTGAAGTTCTTTCCATTTACAAAGTAGCAGTAGAAGGCAAAAAGAATACAAGCAAGGAACTGGAAAAGAAGTTTCTTCTTTGCACTTAATCCATCACTTTTCTTCTGAATAGCCTTTTTATAGTCATCAGCAAAACCGATTGCTGCATAACATACCATGACGAAAAGAGCAACAAGCACATTAACTGTAAGCTGTCCAACGCATGCCGTAACAATGAGTGTTGAAACAATAACACCAAGTACAATAGCAATACCACCCATTGATGGTGTACCGATCTTTTTGAGATGTGACTGTGGACCGAAGTCTCTTATAGCCTGTTCGAACTGATGCTTCTTAAGGAATGGAATAAGGAATCCTGTTGCAACTGCAGAAACAAGAAGAGCAACAAGCATTGCAATTCCGGCATATATTACTGTCTGTGAATTATTCATATCTAACCTCTAATTCAATATTTTTTCAACAACTCTGCTAAGTTTCATTCCGTTGGAAGCCTTAACAAGAACGATGTCGTTATCTTTTAATATTATATTACTATTCAGAGCAAAAAGGAACTCTTCAAGATTTTCGAAATACTGTGATTCAGGACACTCTTCGTGCATGTACTTAGCACTTTTTCCGATAAATACCGCAAGATCAACATCCTTTTCTTTTACGTATCTTCCTACTTCTCTATGAGCTTCAACATTTACAGCGCCAAGTTCAAACATATCACCAAGAATGGCTACTCTTCTTCCCTCACCCTTAAGTGACTTCAATGTATCAAGAGCAGATTTCATGGATTCAGGAGCAGCATTATAGCAGTCATCGATAACAGTCATGTCACCTTTTCTTCTTACAGAAAGTCTGTTGTCAGGAAGTTCAAATCGTGAAAGTGCATCTATTGCATCTTCAATAGACACTCCTGCTTTGACACCAGCTGCAATAGTCAGAGCTGAGTTGATCGAGTTGTGAGCACCAGGAATAGCAAGCTTTACAGTATATTCCCTACCTGAATTCTTCAGTTTATACTCAATTCCTTCAAGACCATAGTCTTTTACATCTGAAATAACATATTCTGATGCTTCGTTTTCTCCAACAAATACCTGACTGAAAGGCACATTCTTTTCTACCTGGGAAAGAAGGTCATTGTCATTATTGAGTACGAGTGTATTTCCTTCTTTGAAGAAATGTGCAACTCCCATCTTGCTCTTGAGAATTCCCATCCTTCCTGTTTCAGGGAATCTTTCCATATGGGATACGCCAATATTGGTGATTACGGCAATATCAGGAGACACAAATCTTGAAAGAGCTTCTTCTGTTGTATCAAAGAGAAGACCCATCTCAATTACGCATGCTTCTGTATCGAGCGGGAATGTGAAAATACTTTCTGGAATACCAGTTGGGGTATTGTAGTTCTTTATAGTTGTTGCAGTCCTGTATTTTGCAGAAAGAACGCATTTCATCATGTCTCTTGTAGTTGTCTTTCCAACACTTCCTGTTACTGCCACCTTCTTTTTCATTGGCATCAGTGTCATATAGTATGTTGAAAGATCCTGAAGAGAAATGAGCGGATCACTGGAAAGAATGACATTTACATCATATCCATCGAATCTAGGAAGTTCTTCACGTCGTGCAATTACAAATGTCTTTGCTCCCTTCTTTAAGGCTGATTCAATGTAGTTGTGACCATCACTTACTTCACCCTTAAGGCAAAAGAAGCAGTCTCCTTCCTCAATCAGACGTGAATCCAGTCTGATCATTTCAATTGTATTCTCTCCATTACCCTTAAGAAGTTCACCTTTAAGAATTCCAATGATATCTGATATTTTTAACGCTTTCATATCTAACCTCTGTAAACGTATACCGTTGTTCCCTTCGTTGTCTTTGTTCCAGGAAGCGGGTACTGTGCTGTAATTTCGAAATCAACACCTTCATCTTCAGCAGATGCAGCCTTGCATTCATATCCACGAGGAGCAAGATAGCCGATTGCTGTTTCATAATGCATTCCTGTTACATCAGGAACAGTTACTGTAGTTGTATTCTGGTAGTTCTTTTCATTTTCAGTATATCTTGCTTCAACGCCAAGATATGGAAGAGTTTTTGATAAAACGTCTCTGCAGAATGGCGCTGCAACATTTGCTGAATATTCGAAGTTTTCTGTTTCATCAATTACTACAAGTACTGATACCTTTGGATCATCCATTGGTGCTGCTGCATAGAATGAAAGGAGTGTTGCCGAACCATATGATCCTCCAACGGCCTTCTGTGCAGTACCTGTCTTTCCTCCAACACGATATCCTGCAATATATGCTTTACCTGCTGTACCATTGTTGATTGTATATTCAAGCATATCTCTCATTTCATCTGAGCTCTGCTTTGAAATAACCTGTCTGATGATTTCACGGTCGAAACTCTGAACAACCTTTCCAGTTGATGAATCCACAAGTTCAGATACATATCTAGGCTTTAACAGATATCCTCCATTGATTACGGCATTTGCTGCCGTAATATACTGAATTGGGCTTACTGCGATACCCTGACCAAAGGCCATATTGGCAATGTCTACTCCGTAAACATTGTAGATGCTCTTTACCTGTGCATTGGTTTCAGCAGGATAGTCAACTCCAGTAATAGTATCAAGTCCGAATGCCTTGATGTAGTTATAGAATCTTGTCTTACCAAGGTTGAGACCAAGAGTCATGAATGCTACGTTACATGAATTACCAAGCGCATCCCCGAGATACTGTGTTCCATGGTATCCGTCGTGGCATACAAGTACATCATCTTCAACTCTCTTGTAACCAGGACAGTAAAGTGTGTCATTCATTCCAATTACTTTTTCATCAAGAGCGGCAGCTCCAACAAGTACCTTGAAAATAGAACCCATTTCATATGTGTTACTTACAAGTGGGTTTCTCCACATCTGAGAAAGGAAGTTTACATATGCGCTGTCTGAAAGCGTTTCGATTGTTGCCTTGTCCTTTTCATCACTTGGAACATATGGTGTATTAGGGTCAAATCCTTTGTTTACAACACTTGCAAGAATCTCGTTAGTATTAGGATCTGTTACGATACACATGATTCTCTTTGGATT
>JAKSSM010000020.1 GCA_024403065.1 Clostridia bacterium
GAGGGGAAGCCTTCCATCATAGGATTTCACTATAACAAAAGTTGGGGAATTTACATTTTCAATTACCCCAAGTCCTTCTGCAATATATTTTGTAAGAGTGGTTTTGCCTGTTCCAAGGTCACCGATAAGGGCGATTACATCGCCTGGCATAAGACTATCTGACAGGGTCTTTCCAAATTCTTTTGTTTCTTCTTCAGTTTTTATTGATATTTCTCTTGATATTTCCATTCTACTTGTGGAGGAATGCTGATACTCTCTTGTAAACCAGGAATGTTACCACGCTGTTGATTCCACCCTTCAAGAAGTTGAAAAGCATAATACCTGGCATAAGAGACCAGACAACTCCTGCCGGTACTCCCATAAAAATTGGTGTTATAAGCATGTTGGCACCAATCATTGTAACTACCATTGCAGCTGTTCCAAGGATGAGACCTATAATTGCATGCTTCTTTGTTTTCTTCTTTCCATAATTATACACAATACCGCTTACAAGGCACAATACACTGGTAGCAATTATATGCATAATAATACCATAAACGCCTGAATGTGCTGATACTGTTACTCCCTGAATTACAGATGTAACTACTGTAAGGACTACACCTGACAAAGGACCAAAGGCAAATGTTCCAAGAAGAATCGGAATATCTGCAGGGTCATATTCAAGGAATGCAACCGATGGTACAAGTGATACGTGGATTAAGGATACGAGTACTACTGATATTGCAACCAGCATACCCATTTTTGCGATTTTTACAGTGTTCTTCTGTTTTTCCATTTTGATTCGTCCTTTCGTAAAACGAATCCATTTCAGTAAAAAGAGCCCCTTTGTCAGGGGCTCACCAAAACACACGAATAAAACCCGTGTTTCTTCCATCCAGACTTTACTGTCGGTTCTGGAAACTACCCAGATCGGCCAAACTTCTTTGGTTCGCAGACTTTACTGCCGGTCGGGAATTCCACCCTGCCCTGAAACAGATTTCTGTTTAAAAATATTTTTTATTCAGTATATTCTTCGTTAGCAAGTTTGTAAATAGCTTCCTTGTAGATTTCAGTGAACTGAAGGAATCTCTCAACTGAAAGACATTCGTTCTTCTGATGCATAAGGTCAGGATCTCCTGGGAAAAGTGCGCCGTAGGCTACAACATTTTCACATGCCTTTGCATAAGTACCTCCACCGATTACAAGTGGCTTTGATTCATAGTCACCGGACTGCTTCTGATATGCAGCAAGAAGTGTTTTTACCATCGGATTGTCCACATCAAGGAAAATAGGTGGTTTTTCTTCAAGCTTTACGATTCCCATATCATATTTTTCAATGATTGCAGGAACACCGGCATATACTTCATCAACTGTCTTTGTAACAGGATATCTGCAGTTGATCTTTAAAGTAGCCTGTTCAGTATCACAGTCAATCATACCAACGTTAAAGATCATATCTCCTGATGGTTCATCAGAAAGATCCATCTTGAGTCCCTTGCCGTTTAAATCAAATCCTATATGATTTTCATAGAAGTCAATGAATTCAGCCTGACCCTCGTTCTTTACATAGAGTCTTGTAAGGAGTTTCATCATAATGGAGATGGCATTAAGTCCAAGGTATGGCATAGCACCGTGTGCAGCCTTACCAGTAGTAGTAACCTCAATGGATTTTCCCATTACTCTGTAGTTTACCTTGTAGCCTGTATCAATTCTGAATCTTTCGATTTCAGCCTTGATATCCTCATAGCCGTCCTTTTCATTTTCGTTGTAAAGGACTGCTCTGCATTCAGCTGGAACTGCATTTGGTGCAGTACCACCCTTTATTGAACGGATCATAAGACCCTTTTCATTTGTCTTCCTGAACTTCTTTGAAAGGTCGAAAATGATTAAGCCCTTTTCAGCATTGATTACAGGGAACTCAGCATCTGGTGTAAAACCATAGTCTGGCTTTCTTACCTTTGAGAAGTAGTATTCGATACCCTTCCAGTGAGTTTCTTCATCAAGACCGAGAATGAGTCTTATTGTATTCTTTGGCTTTAATCCTGCATCCTTCATTGCCTTCATTACATAAAGACAGGAAATAACAGGACCCTTGTCATCTGTTGTTCCTCTTCCAAGGATGTATCCATCCTTTACTTCTCCACAGTATGGGTCAAAGTCCCAGCCTGTTCCTGCAGGTACAACATCGAGGTGACCGATGATTCCGAAAATCTTTGGTTCCTTTCCGTCTTCACCAGTTCCTTCAAAGTCAATGTGTCCGCCATAGTTGTCACAGTTACATACTGTGAATCCCATATCACGGGCAAGGTCAAGAGTTGCAGTAAATGCATCATGAACACCCTGACCGAATGGGAGAAGTTCTCCATCCTTTGTCTTTACAGGTGCTGCTTCTTCACTCTTGCACTTCAAGACCTTTAAAAGGCCCTCAATCATTTCTTCCTGATTTATCTTTAATTCTTCGTATCCCATATTAAACGTTTTCAACACCCTGGATTTCTGGGTATGCTTCTCTGATGATTCTTTCAACTACGCCCTTGATTGTCATTGTAGCACCTGGGCATCCTGCGCAGTGTCCCTGAAGACGAACCTTTACGATCATGTCATCAGTAAGTTCTACGAATTCGATGTCTCCGCCATCTCTCTGAAGATAAGGTCTGATCTGAGCAATTGCGTCTTTGATATTTTCTTCCATTTTATGTCCTCCTAAAATAATATATACAGTTTAACCGGTACTAGACCGTCTGATTAACCTCTTTCAAAGTGGGTTACTGTGATACCACGGCTTGCCACATTTGTACCACCATAGGAAATCATTCCTGACAGTCCCTGGTAGTTTGTAATCTGAAGAAGAGCATCCTTTATGAGAACTCCTGATGGAATTCCACTCTTCTTTGTTTCATCGTATGCCCTTCCGTAGATTTCAAGATCCAGTGTAGTGTCATACTTTTCCATAAACTCGTTTTTTGTAACTGACATTACTCCTACATAGGCATTTTCGATAGCCTTGATGAGAAGCATATATGCGTCAAAGCTCTGAAGCGCCTGAGCACCTGGCTCAGCAAGGGCACCATAGAGTTCCTTGTATTCAGCAAGGAAAAGTTTTCCTGCAGGGCTTGCATCAAATTTTATGTCCTCTGTTACTACTTCACAGTCGATTCCAGCAGTTTCAAGATACTTGATCATTGTTGGGGTATCCCATACTCTTGTTCCAAGGTAGAGTGGATAGTAGTTCAGACTCTTTGCCTGAGAAATGAAGGATTTTGCTGAACTTTCAGGAAGTGCAAGGAAAACTGCACCTACATTGTTTTCCATAAGAGTTTCAATGGTTCTCATATAGTCTGTCTGGTCGATTGAAAGATTTACTGATTCACAGATAGTGTCCTTATGAGAAAGGATGTCGCTTCTGAACTGATCAATTGTTGAAGTCTGTGTATCGTCTGTTTCAATACGGATAACTGCAAAATGCTTTACATGATGTCCATAGTATCCAACCTGTGAAAGAGCAAGACCCTGAGTATCGTCAAGATATGTTGTAGTAAATGCAAATCTGTTGTTCTTTGTAACAAGTGCATTTCTTGAAGAAACCGTAAGGGATGGAATCATGAGCTCTTCTGCCTTCTTTACAAGAAGGAGTGTAAGAACGTCTCCATATGAACCGATGGCTGCAGAGAAATCTGAAGTGAGATTGTAGTTAAGGGCTTCCTCACCTTCAAAGATGTCTGACTTGCTGTCAATCAGAACAAGCTCAACTTCTTTTCCGATTATCTCGTTTTTAAGGCGGTTTGCCACAGTTGCACCCTGAAGTTCAGGATTTGCCTGCTGGGCATACACACCACTCAGAGGTTCAAAGAGCGCAATCTTTATGGTATCTCTTTCCTCCTTAGAGAAGAAAGCCTTCCTGAAGTTTCTGAAGCTCACATTTACTGTGGAGCAGGAAACTGTTGTAAGAAGGAGTACGAGTACCATACCGAGTATTATGAACTTTTTTAAAGTATCATTCTTTTTCATAAGGGAAAGTATACCATAAAAGAGAAAATCATTCAACAACTGGTATTTTTCTTCATTTATTCTTCAAGAAAAAATGCCCCGCTTCTGCGGGGCAAAGATATTCTGGTATTAGAGTACCTTGAGTACCTTTCTTAAGAGCCAGATAAGAAGACATGCACCTAAAACTGAGATGATGAATCCTCCAATCATGTTGTTTGCACCAAGTCCGATAAGACCTGCAACGAGTGAGCCTAAGATACCACCAACAAAACCGATGATGATGTTAACTAAAGCACCATTCTTCTTTGTACCCATAAGGATACCTGCAACATAACCTGCAACTCCGCCTAAAAGTAATGAAATGATAAAACGCATTGTCGTTCTCCCCTTTCGTAACGATAGCTATATGATAAGTAACAACTGATTTTAGCACAATCCGTATACATATTCAATTATCTTGATAAAATTACTGAAAATTGATAAAATGTACGTTACGACAAAATAGTATATTAATTAGAAAAGGTTTATATGGAAAATATCGAAAAGAAAAAGAAAGTATCCTTCGCCATGTTCCTTGTAACTATCGGAATTGTATATGGTGATATCGGTACCTCCCCGTTATACGTAGTAAAATCCCTTATTGAAGGAAATGGAGGTTTAGGTGAAATCGGTGAAGACTTCATAGTCGGTGCCTTATCCCTTGTAATCTGGACAATTACACTCCTTACTACAATCAAATATGTCCTTATAGCAATGAAGGCTGACAACAATGGAGAAGGAGGAATCTTCTCCCTCTACTCTCTTGTAAGGAAGTGTGCAAAGTGGCTCATAATTCCAGCAATGATTGGCGGTTCTGCTCTTCTTGCAGACGGAGTACTTACTCCTGCAGTAACAGTAACGACTGCAGTTGAAGGTTTAAGAAGTATTCCAAGCATCGACCAGCTCCTTGGTACAAGTGAATGGTCAGTAGTATTCATCGTACTTGTAATAATCACAGTGCTCTTCAGTATGCAGAGTGCAGGTACAAGCAAGATAGGAAAAGCCTTTGGACCAGTAATGCTCTTATGGTTCCTCTTCCTCTTCTTTACAGGACTCAGAAACGTATTTTTAAACCCACTGGTTTTAAAGGCATTCAACCCTGTATATGCCATAAAGATTCTCTTCAGTGACTACAACAAGCTGGGCTTTATGATCTTAGGTTCCATCTTCCTTGCAGCAACTGGTGCTGAGGCGCTCTATTCAGATATGGGTCATGTGGGAAGAGAAAACATCTATATGAGCTGGCCATTTGTAAAGGTATGTCTCATTACAAACTATCTTGGTCAGGGTGCATGGGTACTTCTTAACAGAACTGACAGTGTGCTCCTCACAATGGATGATCCAAACCCATTCTTCATGATGCTTCCAGAAGCTTTAAGACCTGTAGCAATTATACTTTCAGCTGCAGCTGCAGTAATTGCATCCCAGGCCCTCATTACCGGTTCATATACTCTTGTTGCAGAAGCAATAAGACTTGACCTTATGCCACACCTTAAAACTGAATATCCATCAGAAACAAAGGGACAGATATACATATCAACTGTAAACAGTATGCTCTTCATCGGATGCTCAGCTGTAGTTCTCTACTTCCGCTCCGGTTCCAGAATTGAATCAGCATACGGACTTGCAATCACCCTTACAATGCTCATGACAACGCTTCTCCTTACAGTCTATCTCTGGGAAGTAAAGAAGAAGCATGTATTAGCTGTACTTGTATGCGGAGTTTTCGGCCTGATTGAAATAATATTCTTCATTTCAAGCCTTTCAAAGTTTACAAGTGGTGGTTATGTAACCGTTTTCATTGCTGCTCTTCTTCTCTTCATTATGGTCATCTGGCATCATGGTACAAAGATTGAAGAAAGATGCAGAATAATCCTGAATGTAAGGAAATATATAGACAGTCTCAAGAGACTTAAGAATGACGAATCAATTCCTGAAATCACATCAAACCTTATCTACCTTGTAAACTCAAACGATATTGAAACAATTGATAGAGACATCCTCTATTCAATCCTTGACCGTGACCCTAAGCGTGCAAAGTGCTACTGGCTCATCTCAATCCATATCACAGATGAACCTGATACAGCAAACTATGAGGTTGAAACCTATGGTACAGACTTCATCTACAGAATACGCTTAAATTTAGGTTTTAAGACAAATCAGTCCGTAAACGTATATTTGCGTCAGATCATTTCAGAACTCCTTGAAACAGGCGAAATGAGCCCTCAGGGACGTATTCATTCCATATATGGACCATCCGATGTAGGAACCTTCAAATACTGCCTCATTGCAAAGCAGATTCCTGACAAGAATACAATAAAGGGACTTGACGGATTCGTGTTAAGAGTAAAATACAAGATAAGAAACAGAATCGGTTCCAAGTCAAAATGGTACGGATTCGACCACTTCACTCAGATAAGAGAAGAGGTTCCACTCTACATTTCAAACTCAGTTGCACCTACAAAACTGGAAAGAATCGAAAATGTAAAATAGCATCAAAAACGTGCAGGATAACCTGCACGTTTTCTATTGCCTTTATTCTTCACCTGGCATCTTCCAGCCGTGGTGATCTGTATGAAGAAGGTGATGTGACTTTTCTGAAAGTGGCTTTCCGAAGTATTCATCATAGATTGCCTTTACATCAGGATTTTCGTGAGAATATCTGATCTTTGCATTCTTGTCGAGTCTCCAGAGTTCATTTCCTCTTTCTTCTGCAAGTTCGCATGCTTCTCTGATTGGCTGTCCGCCACCGCCTGCGCATCCGCCAGGACATGCCATAACTTCTACGAAGTCATATGATACTTCACCAGCATCGATTGCATCCATAAGCTTTCTTGTATTCTGAAGTCCGCTTACTACAGCAACTCTTACAGTTCCTGCTCCCGGAATTTCGAATTTTGCTTCCTTCCAGCCCTTGATACCTCTTACGTCAGTAAATGCATCTGCATCAGGATTCTTTCCAGTTACAAGAGCATATGCTGAACGGAGAGCTGCATCCATAACGCCGCCTGTTGCTCCGAAGATAACTGCAGCACCTGTTCCAGTTCCTAAAGGTGAATCAGCTTCAGTTTCAGGAACCTTCTTAGGATCGATATGCTGTGCACGCATCATTCTTGTAAGTTCACGAGTTGTGATTACTACATCAACGTCGTTAGTGTCTCCAGTTACTGACTTCATTGTTGGAAGATCTGCTTCTTCCTTCTTTGAAACGCATGGCATTACTGATACAAGGAAGATGTTATGTGGATCAACACCAATCTTTTCAGCGAAGTATGACTTTGTTACTGCACCGAACATCTGCTGAGGAGATTTTGCTGTTGAAAGATTGTCAACATACTTTGGATAGTTACCCTTGATGAATCTTATCCAGCCTGGGCAGCAGCTTGTGAACATTGGCCACTGATAGTTGTACTTGTGAGTAAATCTTTCAAGGAATTCAGTTCCTTCTTCCATGATTGTAAGGTCTGCTGTGAAGTTTGTATCGAAAACATAGTCGAATCCCATTCTCTTTAAAGCAGTTACAATCTTTCCAAAGGATGCTTCTTCTCTTGTCATTCCGAATGCTTCACCCCATGCAGCACGTACTGCTGGAGCAACCTGAACAACAGTTACCTTATCCCTGTCTGAAAGTGCAGCTTCTACTCTTCCTGTGTCATCTCTTGCAGTAAGTGCACCTGTTGGGCAGTGTGTTACACACTGACCGCAGAATGTACACTTTGATTCCCTGATTGTATCTGCAGCTGAAAGACCTACAGTTGTTCTTCCACCGGAACCTACTACGTCCCAGATTTCAAGTCCCTGTACCTTGTCACAGATCTGGATACATCTCATGCACTTGATACACTTGCTGTTCTGCTTGATTAATGGAGCGTCGAAATCCCATTCGTTTTCTGGCACGTCCAGCTCAAATGGAATATTCTTTACATTGAAATCATTTGCAAGCTTCTGAAGTTCACAGTTTCCTGATCTTACACATGTTGTACAGTTGCCGTCATGCTGTGAAAGAATGAGCTGAAGATTGAGTTTTCTTGCTCTTCTTACACGTGGATTGTTTGTATATACTACCATTCCATCAGCAACCTTTGTGTTACATGATGGCGCGAGTCTGTCGACTCCTTCAATTTCTACAAGGCATACTCTGCATGCAGCGATTTCATTGAGGTCCTTAAGGAAACAGAGTGATGGGATATCAATTCCGTTTTTCTTTGCTACTTCAAATATGGTAGAGCCTTCTTTTGCCTCGTATTCTATTCCGTCAATCTTTACCTTTACCATGATACTTCCCTTCCTCCGAAGAATGTTCCATAACCGAATTTATCACATCTTAAGCATCTTGAGCTTTCCTGATCTGCTGCTTCCTTTGTCATTCCGCATTCGATACAGTTGAAGTTGTCCTTGCTGTCTACTGCTTCAAGTTCTGTGATACTTACACGTCCACATACAGGCTTATCCATGAATGATGGTTCTGGGATTTCCACATCAACAGAAATCTTGTGGTTGAAACCGAGATAGCTGTCGATGTTTGCTGCAGCTGTCTTACCTGCTGCAATAGCCTTGATTACTGTAGCTGGTCCTGTTACGCAGTCACCACCTGCAAATACACCCTTGAGATTTTCAATTCTGCAGTCACGTCCTGCGATGATTCTACCTCTGTTAACAGGGATTTCTGATGAGAATGGACGGGATTCAATGTCCTGACCGATGGCTACGATGATTACATCAGCTGGGATTTCTCTTTCTGGAAGAGCTGCATCTCTAACTGATGGACGGCCTGAACGGTCTGAACCTCCGATAATCTGTGGCTTTGTGATAAGAGCCTTAACAGTTCCATCTTCGTTCTTTTCTATTCTTAAAGGTGCCTGAAGTGCAAGAATTGTAGCATCTTCTTCTCTTGCTCCTGCTACTTCTTCAGGAAGAGCTGTCATGTCTTCAATTCTTCTTCTGTATACGCATGTTACACTCTTTGCACCAAGTCTTACGGATGTACGTGTAACGTCCATAGCTACGTTACCACCACCAACAACTACTACGTTCTTTCCTGTGTAGTCTGGCATAATATCCTTACCCATGTCTCTTAAAAGTGCTACTGCTGATGTAACGCCGATTGCGTCTTCTCCTTCAATACCAAGTTTCTTGTCTGAGTGCGCACCGATTGTAAAGAATACAGCATCATAAGCGCTTCTGATTTCTTCAAGAGATACTTCTCTTCCTACCTTTGTTTTGAGTTTTACTTCTACTCCAGTTGAAAGAATGTATTCAATTTCCTTGTCAAGAATAGCCTTTGGAAGTCTGTATTCAGGAATACCATAACGGAGCATTCCGCCAAGCTTTTCTCTCATTTCAAATACAGTTACATCATGTCCCATAATCTTGAGATAGTATGCAGCTGAAAGTCCTGCAGGACCACCACCAAGAACTGCAACCTTCTTTCCAGTTGCTTCATACTTCTTAGGAGTTTCAATTTCACCTGCATTGTCTACAGCGAATCTCTTTAATCCTCTGATATTGATTGCATCGTCAATGAGGTTACGTCTGCAGTGTTCTTCACATGCATGTTCGCAGATATATGCACATGCTGATGGGAAAGGATTGTCCTTTCTGATGAGCTTTACTGCATCCTGGTACTTGCCTGCATTGACAAGAGCAATATATCCAGGGATATCAACTTTTGCAGGACAAAGGGCGATACAAGGAATAGGTCCTTCTGCTCTTGCCTTGCAGTTGTGTGTTTCAATATGACATACGAAGTCATCTCTGTCATTCTTTACAGCCTTCATTACGAGTTCAGCTGCAGTTCTTCCGATTGCACAGTCAGCAGTGTCAGCAATTTCTTTGGAGAGTTCTTCGATAAGTCTGAGAGTCTCCATTGTTCCTCTGTTTTCAAGTACATCTTCGATAAGGTTGGAAAGCTGTCTTAAACCTGTTCTGCATGGTACACATTTACCGCAGCTCTGGGCAAGACATACATTTAAAGACGCATAAGTCATATCTACAGGGCATGTTCTAATTGGGCTTGCCTTAACACGTCTTACAAGATCTTTGTATATAGCATCAATCTGAGCCTGTTTCTCAACTGTGCTACCTAATTCTAATCTGCTCATTTAATTTACCTCATTAAATAGTATTCTTTAACGCATACAACCATTTTAATCATGTACTGAAAAAAATACAACACTTATTTTTTGTAAAAAACCCAATATTTTGTTCTTTTTTTGCATCTGGTATACAAAATTCAGAATAACGACCATTAATGATGCGGTTGCATAAAAAAAGGACAGTTTCCTGTCCTTTACCTATATTCTATGCAAATTGCATGCGACGGAATATTGTCCATCTGAATTCTTTCGATTATTTATTCTTTTAAGCCTTTTTACCCGAAAGAAGTACGATAAGCCCCGGAATTCCAAGAGTTGCAATACTTATCATGAACCATATAACAGGACTCTTTCCCTTTTCTGGGGCAAAGAAAGCGCAGATAACTGCAGATATCCATGTCTCAAGAAATATCCAGTTGAGGAGCATCGTATCAATCCCAAGGTTTCTGAAAAAGCCACTTGAATATATGTATTCAGGTTCAGTAATTATATTACAACAAATATGGATGCAATGAGAAAGAACCATACCGTTCCGTTTCTTCCCTTTTCATTCATATAGTATCCCATGAGTTCTGCTGATATTCCTCCAATGAGATAAAGAACCGGTTCAACTGATGGATCAACAATAACAGTCATCAGAAACATGGAATCAAGCAGTCCGAAAAGAACCCATTTCCACATGGTGCCATCCACTTTTCTGCATAATATTACTGAAGCTATGGTTGGGGTTGATGCAAGAAGCAGTGCTCCAAGAATTATGAGAGTTCCCATTACAATTCTCCTTTCTTCAAGTATAGATTAAAGGAAAAGACAGGGTTTTGCAACATCAAAAAAGGCTCAGGTTAAACCTGAGCCTTAATCCTTATTCTTCAATAACTACGCCTTCTAAGATCTTGTCCTTTGATCTTCTCTTTGGATCAATCTTCTTTTCAAGAACTCTGATGAGTCTTGTAAGGATTCCTGAGATGAGGAAGTAGATGATTGCTGTTGAGATAAGAGCAAAGAATGCCTGATATGTACGTGATCTTACAAGGTCGGAAATCTTTGTAAGTTCCATTACAGTGATGTAACCTGCAACTGATGTTTCCTTGATAAGTGTTACAACTTCATTTTCAGCAATTGGAAGGAAGTGGTGAGCTGCCTGTGGAAGAAGAATCTTGAAGAAGCTCTGTGAGTCACTGTATCCAAGTGCACATGCTGCTTCTACCTGTCCCTTACCTACAGCATTGAATCCTACTGAAAGCATGTCGAACATTGAGCTTGTAAAGATAAGTGTGAAACCGATGATGGATACGATTGTAGCTGATACTCTTGTTGAACCGAATACGATATAGTAGAGGATCATAAGGAGCACTACTGTAGGCATACCATCAATAAGCCAGTTGTATACGCTTGCAAATCCGTTTGCAATCTTGTTTCCCTTTCTGCATGCGATGTAGAGAAGGAATCCGAATAATGTACCAAAGAGGATTGAAGCAAGAGTAATAAGTGTAGTGAGTCCAGCACCCTGGGCAAACATCTTCCATCTGTCTTCCTTGATGAATGTGTTGTGGAAGTTGTTCTTGATTGATTCGATGAAGTTTGTTGTTGAAACATATTCATCGTCAAGAACTACAAGGAAGATTCCGCATTCATAGTAAACGTCAGTAAGAGTTACTGCGTCGTCTCTTTCATCACTTAAGATGATGTTCATACCAAGGTCATAAGTACCTGTTTCTACACCAGGAGCAATCTGTTCAAATGCTACTCTGTCGAACTTAGGAATATATCCATATTCAGCGCAGAATCTCTGAACGAAGTCGACGTCGAATCCGCTGTCCTTACCAAAGGATACGAATGAGAATGGTTCGTATGCGCCTTCTACACCAACACGGAGTTCTCCGTTTTCACCAGTGTATGTAACTTCCTTGCATACTGATGTATTTGCATCGAAACCCTTGATCCAGTAGTCATACATTTCATCAAGCATTCCGTCTTCTTTGTGTTTTGCAATGAATTCATTGAGTTCAAAGAGAAGTCTTGCTTCCTTCTGCTTGTCCTTACCGGAAATAGCAACAGTACCACGGCAGTCACCACCGTTTTCAGGAACTACAGTGAGTTCTGGGTGGTTCTTGTAGTGTTCATAGTAACCTGCTTCTTCAATAAGGTATGCGTCAACCTTACCGCCCTTTAAAGCATTGATCATGTCAGGTGGCATAGTGAAGTACATGATTTTTGAATCAGGACATCTGTCCATGATTTCTTCTTCATAAAGAGTTGATGTCTGTACACCGATTACCTTGCCGTTTAAATCGGCAACCTTCTGATATGTGCTGTTGGCAGCGAATACGCTTGTTCCTCCAAAAACTGCAGTAAGGAGCAGAATTAATACAAGAAGGAAAGTAGTAATTTTAATTCTGTTTTTCATCTTAAATCTCCTCCCAGATAAATGTCATATTGATTCTGTTTCTGATTTCATCAGAATCGTCAGTGATAACTCTGTCAAGATACTTTGTATCAGGTGCATTTAACACCTGAAGGAATGCTTCATTTGTTGAGCTTTCAAGTTCGAAGTGTTCTCCTGAATAAGTGATATTCATATTCAAGAGGTCCTTCTTTTCTGAGTATTCAATGTTTACTCTGATATCAGGTTCTTCTGTCATCTGAAGAAGATTGTTGATACAGATTTCTTCGAAGCATGTTGTAAGATTCTGCATACGTTCAGGTTCGATAAGGAGTCTGTCACCGTAGTCATTGATCTTTGAGATTGCACCGTATGTATCGAATTCTTCGTTATTGATGTTGAAGTCGATGGATGAAAGTCTGTGAATGAACTTTCTTGTCTTGTCTCTCTGTGGATTTTCGAAAATCTGCTTTGGTGTACCATCTTCGTAGATACCGCCTTCGTCCATGAAGATTACACGGTTTGCAATCTTCTTTGCGAAATCCATTTCGTGAGTAACAATCATCATAGTAACACCTGTCTTTGCAAGGAGACGGATTACTGACTGTACTTCTCCGATCATACTTGGGTCAAGAGCTGATGTTGGCTCGTCAAAGAGAATGATTTCAGGATCCATTGCAAGTGTTCTTGCAATAGCAATTCTCTGCTGCTGACCACCGGATAAGTCTGATGGATAGTTATATACCTTTGTAGCAAGACCTACTGTGTATAAAAGGTCCATTGCCTTTTCATATGCTTCCTGCTTTGATCTTCCAAGAAGAGTCATCTGAGGTTCCATAATATTTTCAATTACTGTGAGGTGACCAAAGAGGTTGAAGCTCTGGAAAACCATTCCCATTTTCTTTCTTACTTCGTTAAGGTCACATTTGCCATCATTGATTACCTGACCGTCAACAATGATTTCACCTGAAGTAGGTTCTTCAAGCATGTTGATGCAACGGAGAAGTGTTGACTTACCAGTACCTGATGGTCCTATAACGGAAATAACATCTCCTTTGTTGATTGTAATATTAATGTCTTCTAATGGTGTTACGTCCTCGTATTCCTTTCTTACGTGTCTTAATTCAATCATACGTCCTCCTTTATTACATCACAAAAAGCCCGGAACCTGCATTATCCCCAGCTGTTTTATTACCATTATTTAACATAAAGGTTGAAACCTTTAATGATGCGTAAACACAAAAACGCATCTGTGCGGAATTCCTCATACCCGCAAAAACCTTTGTGCAATTGTTTTTCTTCATTTTGGAACTATCAACTCCAGTACGGTATACCCCACAATTTAGTGGGCACCTCGTCTTGTTTCAGGTCTTGCCGCCTTAATCGGTCGTGCGGCCCTGAGAGAGAAAACTTACTCTCCTTTGGTCAAATTCCAGGAAATGCCTGGCCAATAGGTGTCTGTTTGTGTTTGTCAGACCGCCATCCAAAATTCAAAATTTTTAATGGGTTGTACGATTGAGTATACAATCAATGTTTTAATAAATCAACAATTATTTTCACATTTTAAACACAATTTTTTGATAAAAGAAACAAAAAAGGAAACGCTTTCGCGTTTCCTTAAAAGTATCAGTATTATTCTTCTGATTCAGCCTTGTGAGCTTCAATTATCTTCTGAGCGTTCATTGCTGGAACTTCTTCATATCTGTCGAATTCCATAGTGAATGATCCTCTTGCCTGAGTCATTGCACGAAGCTGAATTGTGTAGTCTGAAAGTTCAACCTGTGGAGCTTCAGCATGAAGAACCTGTCCTCCGTTTGGCTTAGGATCCATACCAAGTACTGAACCTCTTCTCTTGTTCATGTCGCCCATTACAGCTCCTACGAAATCGTCTGGAACGTCGATGTCAAGCTTCATGATAGGTTCAAGTAAGCAAGGCTTAGCTTCAACAATACCCTTCTTGAATGCCATACCTGCAGCTACCTTGAATGCAGTTTCGTTGGAGTCTACTGGGTGGTATGAACCATCATATAAAACTGCCTTAACGTTAACTACCTTGCATCCTGCAAGAGGTCCCTTGTCCATACATTCGAGGAGTCCCTTTTCAACTGCTGGAACGTACTGCTTTGGAACTGAACCACCGAATAATTCTTCTGTGAATTCGAATTCCTTGTCTGAAGGTGAGAATCTGATATGAACATCCCCATACTGACCAGCACCACCAGTCTGCTTCTTGAACTTGCCCTGAACGTCTGATGTACCCTTGATTGTTTCTCTGTATGCTACCTTTCTTGGAACTGTAACTACAGATACACCATACTTATCCTTTAACTTCTGAAGAGCGATTCCAAGCTGGATGTCTCCCTGTGCACATACGATTGTCTGGTGAGTTTCTGAATCACGCTTAAGTTCGAGTGATGGGTCTTCTTCACAGAGTCTAGCAAATGCAGTTGAAAGCTTGTCGTCAGCGCCCTTGTCAGCAGCTTCGATTGCCTGATATAAAGTTGGCTGTGGGAATGGGATTGGTGGGAACTTGATTGTATTTTCCTTTAATGTAAGAGTTTCACCAGTCTTTGTGAACTGTAACTTACCAAGAGCAACGATGTCACCAGCATATACTTCAGGAGCATCTCCCTGGTTCTTTCCTCTTAAGAAGAATACGGAAGCAAGCTTTTCATCCTTTTCCTGATTCTGATTATGTAAAACCATACCAGCCTTGATTGTACCGCTCATAACCTTGGCAAATGAAATCTTTCCAAGGAATGGGTCAGCAAGAGTCTTGAAGATGAAGCATTCTGGAGTAGCGTTCTTGTCAGCAGGAACTGAAATCTTTTCGCCATCTTCAGTGAATGCAGTATCTTCTACCATTGCTGGTGATGGAAGCATGTCTACCATCTTTGTGAGAACTTCCTTGATACCTGTTCCCTTTACTGCGGAACATTCGAATACAGGACAAACGTCTCCCTGTAAGATACCCTGAGCAACGCCACGGTTGAACTGTTCTGGAGTGAATGAACCTTCTGAGAAATAGATGTCCATAAGTTCTTCATTTACTTCAGCAACTGCTTCGTTCATACCTTCTTCATCGTCAAGTGCAACTACAGCGATACCAAACTTTTCCTTAAGGTCAGCCTTAACCTTTGCAACGTCTACGTTGTCCTTGTCTGTCTTTGTAATTATGAAGAATCTTGGAGTGTTGTGGTTGATACATGCTTCCCAAGCCTTTTCAGTACCTACCTGAACGCCTGCTGATGCATCAACTAAAATAGCTGCAGCTTCGATAGCTCTTAAAGCGCCGTCAACTTCACCGTGGAAATCGAAGTAACCTGGTGTGTCGATAAAGTTGATCTTTACTCCATTGTATTCAACAGGAACCATTGTTGTATTGATGGAATATCCTTTTTCAATTTCCATCTTGTCGTAGTCGGATACTGTTGAACCATCTTCAACCTTTCCGAGTCTCTTGATTACTCCTGTTTCGAGTAAAGCGGCTTCGAGGAATGTAGTCTTACCACATCCACCGTGACCTAATAAGCAAATGTTTCTGATTTTCTCAGCTGTATAGCCTTTCATATGTTTAACCTCCTAAGTTAGAATCTGAGATTAATGCACTAAAATCTGTGCACATCAACTAAATTATACCAAAGGGTTATATAAATAACAACTACTATTTCCCCACTCAATAGGCCATATGCTCCCGTTTTTCAATGTATACAGCACTTTTTCACACTTTTAAGGCTAAACCCGTTAGTCATAACCTAATACAGGTTAAAAAATCACATTTCTGATTTTTTAAATTACAATAAAGGAAGGAGAGCTCATTATGCTATTGAAAAGACTTAGAAATCTCAGAGAAGATCATGACATGACGCAG
>JAKSSM010000021.1 GCA_024403065.1 Clostridia bacterium
GATAATACTTGGTGGGAAGCTGCCTGGGAATGTAGGACGTTGCCGGTTTTTTTATTTCCCTTATATTTTCTCATCTTAAGGACTTGCATGTAGCAGGTCCTTATGTTATACTCTCGTAAAGAACAAATGTTCGTATAAAGGGGAATATTATGGCTAAGAAGATAAAGACCGTATTCATGTGTCAGGAATGCGGATATGAAAGTGAAAAGTGGATGGGAAGATGTGTATGCGGTGCATGGAACAGCTTTGTTGAAGAAAAGGTTCTTCCACCACTTGCTGAAGATACAAGAAGACGGGCATCAGACTCTGCAAAACCGCTTCCGCTTAAAACAGTTGGAACACTTAACTACGAAAGAATGGATACAGGGATCTCTGAACTTAACAGGGTACTTGGTGGAGGTATAGTTCTGGGGTCTCTTGTACTTGTATCAGGTGAACCTGGCATAGGAAAGTCCACACTTATCCTTCAGGCTGCAAACAATATTGCGCTTTCTGGGAAGAAGGTTCTCTATGTATCTGGAGAGGAATCTGAAGAACAGATAAAACTTCGTGGAGACAGAATTCTTCCATCCATGTCAGGTGACCTTTTTGTTCTTTCAGAAACAAACATGGAAAATGTGAATGAGGTATTAAGTGTACTTCAGCCTTCGTTTATAATACTGGATTCCATTCAGACACTCTACAGTTCTGAAATCGATTCAGCACCTGGAAGTGTATCTCAGGTAAGAGTCTGCGGAAACCAGCTTATGAAGATAGCAAAGACAAAGAATATTCCTATCTTCATAGTATGTCATGTTACAAAATCAGGGGACCTCGCTGGACCTAAAACCATAGAGCATCTTGTAGATACAGTTCTCAATTTCACAGGTGAGCGTGACCAGGATCTTCGAATCCTTCGTTCGTTCAAGAACCGTTTCGGAACCACATCGGAAATAGGGGCATTCCGAATGGAAGAGAAGGGACTTGTCTGTGTTGATGATATTTCAGGTACTTTTACAGAGGGTATACAGCAGGATACAGAGGGTGCTGTTACTGCTGCAACATATGAAGGTTCACGCCCTATAATGTTTGAAATACAGGCCCTCGTAACGCCCGCAAATATCGGTTTTGCGAGACGAACAGCTCTTGGAATAGAAGTGAACAGACTTAACATGATCCTCGCTGTAATGGAGAAAAAAGGGGGTCTGAGCCTTATAAATCAGGACGTATATGTAAACGTTGTAGGAGGAATAAGACCGGAGGGAACTGGAACGGATCTGTCTGTATGTCTTGCCATATATTCATCACTTAAAGGAGCAGTTACAGGAAAGAAAACACTGGCTCTTGGTGAGATTGGTCTTACTGGGGACCTGAGACCTGTACAGAGCGCTGACAAGATTGTAAAGGAAGCATCACGCCTTGGATATGAGCAGGTAATACTTCCTCTTAAAAACGCAGAAAAGATAAAAGGTGATATTAAAGGTATAAAGGTTATTGGAGTAAAGAATATCCAGGAAGCCTTCAGCCTCTATAGAAGAGCATAACAAAAGGGAGTTCAGCGAACTCCCTCTTATATTGATTTATCTGTGTGCTTCAAGCTCGAAATAGAAGGTTGAACCTTCATTCACTTTGCTTATAACGCCGAACTCTGCATTATGAAGTGTAAGTATCTGCTTTACAATGGAAAGGCCAAGACCGGAACCGGAGTCGGATCTTCCATAGTTATCAGATACTCTGTAGTACCTGTCCCAGATATGTGGAAGGAAATCTTCTGGAATTCCTTTTCCATGGTCTATTACTTCAACTCTATAGAAATGTCCTTTCTTTAATATGTTCACTGTAATTTCCCTGTTGTTTCCGCAGTACTTTACAGCATTTCCAAGAAGATTGGATATAACCTGCTTTATTCTTGCTTCATCAGCAGTAACAAATGTCTTCTTTGGAGCATTGAAGATGAAATGATACCCTTCATTTTCCTCAAGGATTCTGTATGTGGAAAGAATCTCTGCTACAGCTTCTGAAAGGTCGAAATCTGAAAGATTCAGTTCAATCTTTCTGTTCTGCATCTTTGAAAGCTCCGACATATCTGTTACAAGCTTTGTCATTCTGTCTGTTTCCTTGAGAATTACTGAAAGATGTTCTTCTCTCTTTTTAGGATTGTCACCTGAAAGGTCCCTTATCATTTCTGCATAGGATCTGATTAAAGTGAGTGGTGTCTTAAGGTCATGGGAAACGTTTGCGATGAGGTCCTTCTGGATATTGTCTGCTCTTCCCATTTCTACAACAGCCTTGTTAAGGGTTCTTGACAGACGGTTGATTTCAGAATATGGTGTTCTGTCATCGAAGGTTACTGTATAGTCTCCTTCTCCCATCTTCTTTGCATCCTTTGTAATTGCAGCCAGTGGCTTTGAAATCCTTGTAGAAAGAACAAGGGCAAACAGAAAGGCAATAATCAGTGCAATGATTGTAACGTTAAGGAGCTGCTCCTTAAGGATTGTTACAGTAGACTGCACAGGATAAAGTGGTGCAAAGATGTAAAGAAAAGTTGGTGTATCATCGCTGTTTGGAATGAGCTTGCAGAAGGCAAGTGTCTCATACTGCTCATAGGATACACTGAACTTGTAGGATACAACATTCTTGTCACTTTCACTTATGAGTCTCCTGAGTTTTGGAAGCTCGCTTCGGTACTTGTAGACAGGCATTACAGTATCCTGCTCAGGAGTAAACAGAAGAAGTGTTCCCTGTGACTCCATCATTACATAAAGGTCTGACTCCATGGAGAGACTTGCAATTTCTCTTGTAAGGTTGTCAGCATTGTTTATGTATGTATGAGTGATAAGGGTGGATACATCATTTACCTGATCAATCTTCATGGTTTCATAGTACCTGTTCAGAAGGAAACTCTGAAGGAACCAGACGATTACAAGGATTCCGATGGATACAGCAAGGAAGTTTACCCAGAGTCTGAATCTTATGCTTTTAAAATCTAATCTACTCTTCAACTTCAAATTTGTAGCCAACTCCTCGTAATGTTACAACATAGTCTCTGTATGGACCAAGGTTGTTTCTCAGATTCTTTATATGTGTATCTATTGTTCTGTCATCTCCAAAGAAGTCATATCCCCAGATATCTGAAAGGAACTTCTCACGGGAGATTGCAATATTCTTGTGTTCGATAAGATAGAAGAGAAGGTCGTATTCCTTTGGAGTAAGTTCAACCTTTGCGCCATCAACTGTAACTGTTCTTGATGGGACATTTACTTCAAGACCTCCAAATCTGTATATTTCCTTCTTTTCAGGCTCTTTCTTTTCCTTTCCTCTCTGAAGAACGGCATTTACTCTTGCCATAAGTTCCTTTGGGCTGAAAGGTTTTACTACATAGTCATCTATTCCAAGGTCGAAACCATGAAGCTTGTCATATTCTTCTCCACGTGCAGAAAGAACAATTACAGGAATATCCTTTCCTTTTCTTATTTCTTTTACAGCAGAGAAACCGTCAAGCTTTGGCATCATGATATCCATGATTATGAGGTCATAGTCGTTAAGCTTTGTGAGGCCTACAGCAGTCATTCCGTCTGCTGCTTCTGTAACTTCATATCCGCTGAATTCTGCATATTCCCTGATAACCTCTCTGATACCAGGTTCGTCGTCAACTACCAATAGTTTCTGCATATTATTCCTCCATTTTCATATGTTCTATTATACATCATACATCCTTTTCAAGTAAATATCGTGAAGAAAAGGTGAGTTTCTCATAAACTGAAAATGAAACTCTTTTTTTATGTGGTTTTTGTGAGTTAACTTGATAAATTGAAAAATGAAATGTATAATGCATAATGTATGACTATATTATGGGGAACTATATGGTTTTTCACTGTAGGCTTTTCCGGTGGAGTATTAAGGAAATGTCTGTTTTCCGTAACTGTCATTACGAAATCTATAAGGAAAGGAGGAAAAGAATAATGAAGAAAGCAATCAAGTGGCTCTTTATGATCGTTGGAGGTCTTGCCGGATATGAAGTCTTCCTTCTCTTGAAAAAAGTACTGCAGAATGTCGAAATGAGCGATGGCAGATTCGGCATGGACGGAACTGAAGAGATTGTGGTAGGCGCAACCGTTATTTTATTTTTCATTTCTGTTTTTTACCGACTCGCCCCAGTTTTCATAAGAGGAACAAACAGTGTTGCAAACCGTATCGAAACAGGTATCAGAAAGACATCACCGGTAAATGTAATTGGTGGTGCAGGAGGAATCCTTGCTGGTCTTGTTCTCGCATCAACTGCAAGTATATTCTACAGACCTTTAATCGTAGAAGGCGGACTCTCTTTTGTACTTAATATTATTGTCTATGCCTTCTGTGGTGTTATCGGATACAAGGTTGGTATCGAACTCTTTGCGCCTGTTCTTGATAAACTCTACGAAGATGGAAGAGAATTCTTTGCAAGAAGTGCCAAGGAACAGAATGCCAATTCATATAACCCTAAGGACAAAAAGAATCAGCGTATACCAAAGATTCTTGATACAAGTGTAATTATTGACGGACGTATTCAGGAAATCATGAAATCGGGATTCTTTGAAGGTCCTGTAGTAATTCCGGAATTTGTACTCCTTGAACTGCAGCACATTTCTGATTCATCAGACAATCTTAAGCGTGCAAAGGGAAGACGTGGTCTTGATATCTTAAAAAAGATGCAGGATGATTTCGGTCTTGAAATATACAATACGGAAAATGAAAAGTCCTTAAAGGACATTCCTGAAGTTGATATCAAGCTTCTTAAACTTGCACAGATGCTTAAGGGCAAGGTTGTTACAAACGACTTCAACCTTAACAAGGTGGCCCAGGTAAAGGGTATCGGTGTTCTCAACATCAATGAACTTGCCAATGCCATAAAACCTATAGTTATTCCTGGTGAAGAAATGAATGTCACTCTTGTAAAGCAGGGCAAGGACAGAAAACAGGCCATAGGATACCTGGATGACGGTACTATGATAGTAGTAGAAGACGCCATTAAGCACATTGGTGAAAACGTAAATATTGCGGTTACAAGTGTCATTCAGACACAGGCAGGACGTATGATATTCGGAAGGATAAAATAAATGCATATCTTTAGTAGAGTAACAGCTGTTGTGCTTGCTGCTGGAAAGGGTTCAAGATTTGGAGGAAATACTCCAAAGCAGTTCCAGAAAATAGGGGAGAAGACTCCTGTTGAAATGTCTCTTTCAGCCTTTGAAAACAACAGTATGACTGATGCAATAATTCTGGTTCTTGACCCGAAGGATCCGGACTATGATGAAAGATCAGTTCAGTATATAACTGAATACAGCAAAATAAGGACGATTGTTCCAGGGGGAAAGGAAAGACAGGATTCTGTTTCTAATGCCCTTAAATATGTACCTGATGGTGTAGTGCTTATCCATGACAGTGCAAGACCCTATGTTACAGATGATGTGATAAACAGGGTAATTGAGGCAGCAGACAAGGATGGAGCTGCAGTTCCTGTGGTGAGTCCAAAGGATACCATAAGAACAAGTGGATCGACCCTTGACAGAAAATCTCTCTATCAGGTTCAGACTCCTCAGGGGTTCAGAACTGATGTTCTTAGAACTGCCTATGAAAAAGCTAAGGAAGATTCCTTCCTTGGAACAGATGATGCATCACTCTATGAGAGAATGGGAAAAGAAGTAACCCTTGTTGAAGGTGATTACAGAAACATCAAGATAACAACTCCTGATGATGTAAAGGAAGAATCAAAGGTAACCTACAGATTAGGTAACGGATTCGATGTCCACAGACTTGTTGAAGGAAGAAGACTTTTCCTCTGTGGTGTGGAAATACCGAGTGACAAGGGACTTCTTGGACATTCGGACGCGGATGTTGCACTTCATGCTTTAATGGATGCCATGCTTGGTGCAGCAGCCCTTGGAGATATAGGAAGACACTTCCCTGACAGTGACCCTGAATATCTTGGCTGTTCATCCCTTATGCTTCTTTCAGAAGTAAACAGGATGATAAAGGAAAAGGGATATTCAGTTACAAATGCTGACATTACAGTAATCTGCGAGAGACCGAAAATCGCATCGTACATTTCCGATATGACGGAAAGAGTTGCAGGAACTCTCGGAGTTGATAAGGACAGAATAAATATTAAAGGAACTACTACAGAAAAATTAGGTTTTACAGGAAGAGGAGAAGGTATTGCTTCTCTTGCAACCTGTATGCTGGAAAAGAAAGAAGGATAAACAGATGAGATTATCTAAAGCACATTTTAAAACACTTAGAGAAACACCAAACGATGCAGAAATTCCAAGTCATGTACTGCTCCTTCGTGCAGGCATGATCAAGAAGACTGCAGCAGGAATCTATACCTATATGCCAATGGGACTTCGTGTAATCCACAAGATCGAACAGATTGTTCGTGAAGAAATGGATGCCAAGGGAGCTCAGGAAATCAGAACATCGGTACTTCAGCCTGGAGAGCTCTGGGAAGAATCAGGAAGATGGGCTGCATATGGTCCTGAAATGTGGAGAGTAACAGACAGAAACGGCCGTGGATTCTGCCTTGGACCTACAGCTGAAGAAATCTTTACAGATCTCATCAGACAGGATGTTACATCCTACAGACAGCTTCCTTTAAACGTATATCAGATTACTGACAAGTTCAGAGATGAGGCAAGACCAAGATATGGTATGATGCGTTCAAGAAACTTCATCATGAAGGATGCATATTCCTTCGACAAGGATGAAGCAGGACTTGACAAGAGCTATAAGGATATGTACGACGCATATACAAATGTATATACAAGGCTTGGCCTTACATTCCGTCCTGTAGAAGCTGATACTGGTGCAATCGGTGGTTCAAATTCCCACGAGTTCACAGCACTCTGTGAATATGGTGAATCAGAAATCGCATACTGCACAAGCTGCGATATGGCAGCAACTGTAGAAAAGGCTGCATGTGTTGATGCTAAAGAAGAAACATGCGAAATGCTTGAAATGGAAAAGGTTTCAACTCCAGGAACAAAGACAATTGAAGAGGTTGCTGCATTCCTTGGAATTTCAGAAGATAGAACAGTAAAGGCACTTCTCTTCCAGAAGTATGATGTAACTGGTAAGGAAGATGGAATCGTTGCATGCTTCATCCGTGGAGATAGAGCACTCAATATGACAAAGCTTGTAAATGCTCTTGATATTCCAGAATACCTCATTCAGTTTGCTGATGAGGCAAAGCTTGGTTCAATCGGTGCAGTTGCAGGTTTTACTGGTCCTACAGGACTTCATGACTGCACAGTAATCGTAGACAGCGAACTTACAAAGATGAAGAATCTTGTTGCTGGTGCATGTGAAGAAAACTGTCACATAAAGAATGTAAACTATGGAAGAGACTACAAGGCTGATATCATCTGCGACCTTAAGACTCTTAAAGAGGGTGACAAGTGCCCAGTGTGCGGAGGCGTAATCAAGCACGCAAGAGGTGTTGAAGTAGGTCAGGTATTCAAGCTTGGTACAAAGTATTCAAAGCCAATGAATGCTGTATATAAGGATGAAAACCAGCAGGATCAGCTTATGTATATGGGCTGCTATGGTATCGGTGTATCCCGTACATTCCAGGCCATTATCGATATGGAAAACAACCACGATGATAACGGTATCATCTGGCCAATGTCATGTGCTCCATATCATGTAATCGTAACTGTTGTAAAGCCAGGAGACCCTGTTCAGGATGAAGTTGCTGAAAAGATCTATGACACATTAAGAAAGAACAATGTTGAAGTACTTCTTGATGACAGAGACGAAAGACCTGGTGTAAAATTCAAGGATGCAGACCTTATCGGTATCCCTGTAAGAATTACAGTAGGAAAGAAAGCTGGAGAAGGCGTAGTTGAATACAAGCTCCGTCGTGACCAGGACAAGACAGAAATGTCAGTAGAAGATGCAGTAAAGGCTGCAACAGAAATTGTTAACAAGGAAAGATTCGGTAGATAGAAATGAAAAGACCAGTTTATCTCTACAATTCAATGACAAGAAAGAAAGAGGAATTCAAGACTCATGAACCTATGAAGTGCGGTATGTACACATGTGGTCCTACAGTTTACCACTTTGCCCATATCGGAAACCTTCGTACATATATCATGGAAGACGTTCTTGAAAAGTTCTTAAGATTCTACGGCTATGATGTAAAGCGTGTAATGAACATCACAGACGTAGGACACCTTTCATCAGATGCCGATGAAGGTGAAGACAAGATGGTAAAGGGTGCAAAGAGAGAACACAAGACTGTTCTTGAAATTGCAAAGTACTATACAGATGCATTCATGAGTGACTGCGCCAAACTCAACATCAAGACACCTGATGTTGTAGAACCAGCCACAAACCTTATTCCAGAATATATTGAAATGGTTTCAACGCTTCTTGAAAAGGGTTATGCATATTTCGCTGACGGAAACGTTTACTTCGATACTTCAAAGCTTGAAAAGTACTATGTATTCAATGACTTTGAAGAGGAAGACCTTCAGGTAGGTGTACGTGAAGGCGTTACTGAAGACAGCAGCAAGAGAAACAAGACTGACTTCGTTTTATGGTTTACTAAATCCAAGTTCGAAGATCAGGCGTTAAAGTGGGATTCCCCATGGGGAGTCGGATATCCGGGATGGCATATTGAATGCTCATGCATTTCCATAAAGCATCTTGGTGAATACTGCGATCTCCACTGCGGTGGTATTGACAATGCATTCCCACACCATACAAATGAAATTGCACAGTCGGAAAGCTATCTTGGACACGAATGGTGCAACCAGTGGTTCCACGTTCATCACCTTAATGATGAAACCGGAAAGATGTCAAAATCAAAGGGTGAATTCCTTACAGTATCGCTCCTTGAACAGAAGGGATACAACCCAATCGTATACAGATTCTTCTGCCTTCAGTCCCACTACAGAAAGTCACTTACTTTCTCCTATGAAGGACTCGACAATGCAAAGGTTGCATATGACAAGCTCATTTCAAAGATTGCAGCATTAAAGAACGATGGCGAAGTTGATATGGCAGTAGCTGATGAACAGACTGAAAAGTTCTGTAATGCTTTATCAGGAGACCTTAATACATCCATGGCAGTTACAGCCTTATATGATGTACTTAAGCTCAAGGCAAATGACGCAACAAAGCTTTATCTTATTGATAAATTCGATTATGTTCTTTCACTTAACCTTTTAAGCGAAGCAAAGAAGCTTAATGACAGCAAGCCTGAAGAAAAAGATGTAAATGCAGATGTTCCTGCTGAAATCATGGAAATGGTAATGGCAAGAGTTGAAGCAAAGAAGGCAAAGGACTTTGCACTTGCTGACAGTCTCCGTGACAGAGTAAAGGAAGCAGGATATACAATCAAGGATACAGCAAAGGGACCAGAGGTTATAAAGGACTAAAATGGAAAATCCAGGTAAGATGAACACAACGGCTCTTGCATTCCTTGGAGATGCAGTTTATGAAGTTCATGTAAGAGAAAGAGTTTTGAGTTCAGGTGAAGTGCATGCTGACATGCTTCACAGGTTTGCTGTGAGATATGTAAAGGCTGCATCTCAGGCAAAGGTGTACAGAAAAATTCTTCCTGAACTTACAGAGGACGAAGCTGCACTCTCAAAAAGAGCAAGAAATCATAAGATGCATACAATGGCAAAGAATGCTGACCCTGTGGACTACAAGAACGCAACAGCATTCGAAGCACTCCTTGGATATATCTATCTTAAGGGAGATACTGAACGTTTAATGCATATCATCACTAGAGCATTTGAAATTGTGGAGGGAAAAGATGAGTAAAGCAGATGTATTGTTTGTTAATATGTGTGAAAAGATCCTCAAGGAAGGATTTTCAACAGAAGGACAGAAGGTACGTGCAAAATGGGAGGATGGAACTCCAGCACATACAATAAAGACATTCGGAGTAGTAAACAGATACAATCTTCAGGAAGAATTTCCTGCACTCACTCTCCGTCCAACAGCAATAAAGACATGTGTTGATGAACTTCTCTGGATCTGGCAGAGAAAGTCAAACAATATAAAGGACCTTAAGGGTCATATTTGGGATGAATGGGCTGACGAAACAGGTTCAATCGGTAAAGCCTATGGTTATCAGATGGGAAAGAAGTACAGATTCGCCCAGGGTGAAATGGACCAGGTTGATAACGTTTTATGGCAGCTTAAGAACCAACCATATTCAAGAAGAATCATGACAAACATCTATAACTTTGATGATCTTTCAGAAATGCATCTTGAACCATGTGCATATTCCATGACATTCAATGTAACTGGCAACAGACTTAATGCAATTCTCAATCAGAGATCCCAGGATGTCCTTGCTGCAAACAACTGGAATGTAGTTCAGTATTCTGTTCTTGTTCACATGTTTGCTCAGGTATCAGGTTTAATTCCAGGAGAACTTGTTCATGTGATTTCAGACGCACATATCTATGACAGACATGTTCCAATCATTGAAGAACTCATCAAGCGTCCACAGTATCCTGCACCAAAGTTCAGACTCAATCCTGATGTAAAGAACTTCTATGACTTTACAACAGATGACCTGATTATTGAAGATTATCAGAAGAATCCACAGATTACAGGAATTCCGATTGCCGTATAGGAGGTATTATGAACCTTATAGTTGCATGCGATGAAAAATGGGGTATAGGAAAAGACGGAAAGCTTCTCTGCTACATCCCTACTGACCTTAAATATTTCAAGGAAAAGACAACAGGAAAGGTTGTTGTAATGGGAAGATCAACTCTTGAGAGTCTTCCAAAATCAAAGCCTCTTCCAAACAGAACAAATATTGTCCTTACACGTAAAAAGGACCTTGAGGTTCCGGGAGCCACAGTAGTTCACAGCATTGAAGAACTCTATGAGACAGTAAACGGATATGTTCCAGGTGATGTATTCATCATGGGTGGAGCTTCCGTATACAATGAACTCCTTATGAACTGTGACAGCCTGTATATCACAAAAATCTATGCAGATTTTGATGCTGACTGTCATATAAAGAATGTGGATGAAATTCCACAGTTCAAGGTTGTATGGAAATCAGAAGAGATGGAAGAAAATGGTATCAGATTCCAGTTCTTTGAATACAAGAGAAAAATAGTAAAGAAAGAGAAATAGACATGGCAAAAGTTAAAAACAGACGTGACAATCACGAAATCAAAAGACCTAAGTCAAGCTCAGGTTATACAAGCCGTGAAGAAAGAGAAAGACAGGCTGAAAAGAGAAGAGAAAGAACAATTAAAGATGGTTCCTTCAAATCTTCAAAGCCTAAGACATATGACAGACCAAAGGAGAAGACAAGAGATTTTTCACCTGAACATGAAAACAGAAATCTTCTTATCGGTCGTAACCCTGTAACAGAAGCACTTAAAGCAGGACGTGAAGTTGAAAAGATCATGGTATCCCAGAGAGAAGGTTCCATCATCAAGATTCTCGGTCTTGCAAAGGACAAGGGAATTCCTGTTATGTATGTTGAAAGAACTGCTCTTGACAGAATTTCAGGAGGAAAGGCTCATCAGGGAATCATTGCTTTTGTAAGCGAATACAGGTATTCAAATATTGAGGATATCTTTGCGCTTGCAAAGAAGCGTGAAGAGGAACCATTCATTATCGTTCTTGATGGTATTGAAGATCCACATAACCTTGGTGCAATCTTAAGAAGTGCTGAATGCTCCGGTGCTCATGGTGTAATCATTCCAAAGAGAAATGCAGTAGGTCTTACAGAAGTTGTAGCAAAGACTTCAGCAGGTGCCATTGAATATGTTCCTGTTGTAAAGGTTACAAATATTGCAGCAACTCTTGAAGAACTGAAGGAGAGAAACGTATGGACAGTATGTCTTGATATGGACGGAAGAAACTATACTGAAATCTCCATGGATAAGGGTATTGCTCTTGTTGTAGGTTCTGAAGGATTCGGTGTAAGCAGACTTGTAAAGGAAAAGTGCGACTTTGTTGCATCCCTCCCATTAAAGGGTAAGATCACATCACTTAATGCATCCAACGCAGGTGCTGTAATGATGTATGAAGTTAGAAGACAGAGAGATTTGTAAATGGAAGAGAAACTGAATGTTCTGACTGACCATGAGCTTATAAAAATGGCTCAGGAAGGCTCAAAAACAGCAACTGACATACTTTTGAAGAAGTATGAGAAACTGGTACTCAAGGTTTCCCATTCATACTTTTTGAATGTTGCAAGTTCTCTATCCATTGACTGTGATGTTGTATTTCAGGAAGGAAGACTTGGACTTCATGATGCAGTAAAGACATATGATCTGTCAAAGGATACTTCCTTTATGACATATGCAAGCACATGCATAAGTCACAGGGTCATAAACAATCTCAAGAAGCAGACAAAGGACAGCATTCCCTTCGAATCAGTTTCCATGGATGAAACAAATGGGACTGATGAAATATTCCAGTTGGCAAGCGGTGACAATACTGAAGAGGAAGTTCTTTTGAACAGTTTCTTTGAAGAACTGAACAGGAAGGACTCTGAACTTTTCAGTGACTTTGAAAGAATAGTACTCCGTGAGCTTATATCTGGCCTTTCATACAGGGAAATTGCCAAAGAACTTGACAAGACTCCCAAATCCATAGACAATACAATCCAGAGACTTAAAAAGAAAATATATGCATATCTCAGATAGATATGCTTTATGCTACTGTGGCTCAGTGGTAGAGCACGTCCTTGGTAAGGACGGGGTCGTGAGTCCGATTCTCATCAGTAGCTCCATCAAAAAACACCTTACGTTCTGTAAGGTGTTTTTGATTGCATATTACATCTGAATAACATAAAAGAGTACTACAGAAAGAAGAATGATGAAAAGTCCAGTAAGAAGAAATGCTGTAATAACGAATCTGTTTTTAAGAGGCCTGTCAACATAAGCTACTTTTGGATTATCGGGATTGTAGTAGACTTTCATGCTGCTTCCCATTGGCCATAGGGTTTCAGCAAGCTTCTTCATGTTTGCAACCGGTCCGGTTTTTACATGAAGATTTCCTTTTTCATCCTCATAGGCATCCTCTTCAATATGTAAGGGAAAACCTTTGATTCCTACTGTTCTTATGGAGTTGAACTTCTTTCTTTTTGTATATACACTGCCCATAGCTCTGTAGGATACAACCGGGGAAATGTTTCCGTCTCCAAGGTATCTGTACTTGATTACTGTTCCGGATGTAACTTCAGTGCATGATCTGTTTCTCTTTTCTGTAATAAAGGAAATAAGAAGGGCGGAGATAGCAAGGAGAACTCCGATTCCTCCTACAAGGAACAGTTCAAGTAATGCGATTTCATGAATTGTCATATCTCTGGTCCTTTATCTTTAATCCCAATACTGTCTTTCACCACAGTGCTTGCAGTACTTGGAGTCTTCATCTATTGGCTTTCCGCAGTACTTGCAGAATGTGCCGCTGTTTTCGCTTCCATCCACTGCACTCTTTACTGTGTGGATCATACTTTTAAGCTCATCTTCAGAATTATCCACCATGTGTTTCATTGCCTTTACCTGTCCTGACATCATTTTGCCTCTTAATGCAGGGCTTAATACGGAAACAAGAATCACAATGAAAAAGATAGTGACAAAAAGAAATACGCCACCAAAGACGTATGGAAATGCACGATTGAAAAACATAGGAATACCTCCTTAATATATTTACTGTTAACAGTATCATATTACTATCAGGGCTTGGAAATGTAAAGAAAATATAGCATGCTATCAGCATCAGGGAATGTTCGTTAAAAAATACACAATCTCATATTGATAAATAATTAACAAAGGCGTAGACTTAAACTGTATTAAGGTAGATAATACCATGCATTTATTTATTGGATACCGTAAAGTATCAAGGAGGTTATATGTTTAAGAAGTTTACTAACGGATGCGTTAAGGTAGTAAACAGATGGTTACCAGATCCATTCCTTTTTGCTATCATCTTAACAATCTTAGTATTTGTTTTCGCCCTCATCGGTACAGGATTAAGTCCAATGCAGATGGTAGACAACTGGGGAAATGACAAGGGATTCTGGAACCTTCTCGCATTCTCAATGCAGATGGCTCTCGTTCTCGTATTAGGTTCTGCAATGGCTTCATCAAGAGTCTGCAAGAAGGGTCTTGCAACTATTGCGAAGGCAGCTACTAACAAGAAAAAAGCAATTATTATCGTAACTATGGTTTCAACAGTCTGCTGCTGGTTAAACTGGGGATTCGGTCTTATCGCTGGTGCTCTTCTTGCAAAGGAAATTGCAAAGAGAGTAAGAGACGTTGACTATCCACTTCTCATTGCTTCAGCTTATTCCGGATTCTTAATCTGGCACGCTGGACTTTCAGGATCAGTTCCACTTCAGCTCGCTGGTGGACACAAGATTGGTGAAGTAGTTTATACTGCTGCAACAAGCGAAACAATTTTCCACCCTGTAAACCTTGCTATGTGTCTTGTAATCTTACTTACAATGCCACTTGTAAACTGGGCAATGCATCCAGAAGCAGACAAGTGTGTACTTGTAGATCCAAAGCTTCTTGTTGACGAAGAAGAAAAGGTTTACACAATGGATACACCTGCTGAAAAGATTGAACACAGCAGAATCTTATGGATTATCACACTTGTACTTGGATTCGCATATATCATTTACTACTTCGTAACAAAGGGATTCAACCTTGGACTTAACATCGTTAACATGATCTTCATGTTCCTTGGAATCCTTCTTCACGGAGATTTAAGAAGATACGTAGATGCAATTGCAGACGCTGCTGCTGGTGCATCAGGAATCCTTCTTCAGTTCCCATTCTATGCTGGTATCATGGGTATCATGGTAGCAAAGAATGCTGATGGAGTATGCCTTGCTGGTATCATTTCACAGTTCTTCGTAAATATTTCCACAAACGTAACATTCCCAGTATGGACATTCCTTTCAGCTGGTATCGTTAACTTCTTCGTTCCATCAGGTGGCGGACAGTGGGCTGTTCAGGGTCCTATCGTAATGCCAGCTGCTGCAGAGCTCGGTGTAGAAGCTGGACGTGCTGCTATGGCTATTGCCTGGGGTGACCAGTGGACAAACATGATTCAGCCATTCTGGGCATTACCTGCTCTCGGAGTTGCTGGACTTTCAGCAAGAAACGTAATGGGATACCTTGTAGTAGTACTCCTCTACAGTGGAGTAGTTGCATGCCTTGGTTTCCTTGCATGGGGATTATTATTCTAAAAGAAAATTTTTCCACTCAATATATATTTAGGCCTCACGAAAGTGAGGTCTTTATATTTATATAAAGGGATGGTATAATCTAGAAAACTATTAGCTTAAGGAAGGAATGACATATTATGAAACTTCTTATTGTTGTTGATATGCAGAATGACTTTATCGATGGATCTTTAGGTACACCTGAGGCAGTAGCAATTGTGCCATATGTAAAGGAAGTAATTGAGAACTTTGATGGAGAAGTGATATATACAAGAGATACTCACTCTGAAAACTATATGGAAACTCAGGAAGGAAAGAAGCTTCCTGTTCTCCACTGCGTAAAGGGAACACCTGGCTGGGAAATCTCAAAGGAACTTCCTGTAAAAGATGATGCAGTAATTCTTGACAAGGTTACATTCGGTTCATCAGAACTTGGTGACTTTCTGAAGAAGCTTGACAGTGCAGAAAAAATTGAAGAGGTTGAACTTATCGGTCTCTGCACAGATATATGCGTAATATCAAATGCCATGATAGTTAAAGCATATCTCCCAGAAGCAGAAATTACAGTTGATGCAAAGGCATGTGCAGGCGTTTCAGTTGAAACACATAAGAATGCACTTAATGCCATGAAAGTATGTCAGATGACAGTTATAAACGAGTAGTATGGAAAAAATAAAGAATTTTACAGACAGAATATGTGAAGTGATGTTTGCAGCCTACTTTATTTGGCTTGCATTTTCATGGAGAAGACTTCCTGAGGTACTTCCAAGGCATTTTGGAATAGATGGTGAACCAGATTCATATGGCGGAAAAGCAATACTTGTTATTGT
>JAKSSM010000022.1 GCA_024403065.1 Clostridia bacterium
TTTTTTTTTATTTTTTATTAAAAAAGTCTTGCATTAGGGGGACGATTTGATATAATACTCTCGTATCGTACTGTATCCCTTTTAAGGTATCATGTACACAGGAGGAAAACAAATGAATAAAAAGACACAGACAGTAGTAGGACTTGGTATTCTTACAGCAATCGTAATTGTACTTCAGGCTCTTGCAGTTAATGTAAGATTCGGAGCATTCTCAGTTACATTCGTACTTGCACCAATCATCATCGGCGCTGCACTTTATGGTTATAAGGCAGGAGCTTGGCTTGGTTTAGTATTCGGTGCAGTAGTACTTCTTACTGATGCAGGTGCATTCCTTGCTATCAATGTACCAGGAACAATCGCAACATGTATTCTTAAGGGTGTTGTAGCAGGACTTGCTGCAGGCGCAGTTTACAAGTTATTTGAAAAGAAGAACAAGGTTTTAGCAGTAGTTCTTGCAGGTATCACAGCACCTGTATGCAACACTGGTCTCTTCCTTGTAGGATGCAGACTCTTCTTCTTCGAAACAATCAAGGCTTGGGGTGCAGCAGCAGGATATGAAAATCCAGCAAAGTTTATGCTCGTTGGATTCGTTGGTATGAACTTCGTAGTAGAACTCGTTATCAACCTCGTACTTGCAGCAGCAATCGTAAGAATCGTAACAGCTGTTTCAAAGGCTAACTAATTCATAGCAAATAAAGACGCTCTCCATATGGAGAGCGTTTTATATTGCCTGTATCAAGTCTATTCTGCGTCTCTAATTACTATTTCAGCATCAATAAACTTTTCCTGTTCTTCTCTCCATTCCTTGTATCTTTCAAGTTCTTCGTCAAGAAGGTTTGCAAGAACAGTAACTACGATTGCATCATCAATCCATCCAAGAACAGGAATGTAGTCTGGAATTATATCAAACGGATTGATAAGGTAGAGCATGCAGATTGTAGCAATAATCACATTGGATTTTGATACGTCAGTATACTTCTTCAGGAAGTATGATCTTACAAGTGAAAGCATTACTGCAACATCACCAAGTGGAAACTCATTCTTAAGCATTGGTCCAACCTTTGGTATTCTTTCAACAGGAATACGGTTCAATGTTGTTTCCACATTTCTTAAGAAACCTTCCATCTTCTCGTCATCCTTAAGAAGATTTTCAGCCTTTTCCTTCAAGCCAGAATATGCACCAAGAATCTTTCCCTTAAGATTCATTCCTTGAAGGTTTTCATCTTCCTCTTCAAAATCAAAGCCTTTTTCAAGTTCTTCCTTTAACACTTCATCACTGTCATAATAGAAATCTTTTTCGTCCATAGTATTTTCCCCCTTTAAAATATCTATTCAGGAATTACAGCAGGCTGTGGGTCCTCAACAATGATTCTTACAGCATGTGTAACATAGCCGTTGTATGCGAATACGAGGTCGTATTCCCCTGGATCCTGGAATGAGAATTCGCTGACTCTCAAGCCTTCCTTGTCAACTATATCATAGATGATTGCATCACTCTTCATTCCATCAGAAATTCTTTCTCCATATTCATCTAAACTGTCACGGGCAGCAAATGTATATACAAGTACGTTTCCGATCCAGTTTTCAAAGGTATTGTCGTCATAGAAGTAAAGACTTATCTTTTCCTTTGTAAGGAAGGAATATCTGAGTTGTGTAAGACTGATATTATCATAGTTGTTCTGAGTAAGCATATTGCCCATAAGGTTGATACCATTGAGCTTTCCGATTGGAGTACATGAGTTGATGCTGTATACTCTTCCGAATTCTGTATCTTCATAAACTACTTCACTCTCACAAGGTACCGCTTCATATACTGCACCCTTCTTTAATGGTTCAGGGTTCAGAATCATATATGTATTATCCCTGTTATATACAGCATTATTCAGGATTCTTCCTGCGCCGTCTGTATAGTAGTGCCATCCTTCAGTGTTGAATTCTGAGTTTGTCCATGAGAAAAGGTCCCCTTCATGAATGAAGTTTAACTTTGATGCTTCCTTTTCAACAGTAATCGTAAACTCTGAAAGCTCTACATTGAACTTCTTTGCCCAGTAGAAATAGTCATGAACATTTTCATCAACATTTACACTTGTATCTTCCCCTACTCCAAAGAAAGAAAGTGGTGGGAAGTCTACAACACCTACAACTTCTGAATCAGCTGAAAGTGATACATTGTATCCGATTATTGGGCTGAACCATGTGAATACTGTAAAGGTATCACTCTTGTCCTTGAACATTCTGTACTGGCCAATGATTCCGTTTCCGATATCTACACCTTCTTCAAAGGTCCATCCATAGTATGCTCCAGTGATATCTTCAAAGTCTCTTGCACGCTTTGCTCTTGCTGACCACTGCTTCCCGTTATATGTGAACTGTACTTCTCCGATCTGAAGAGGTGTACTCCAGAGATAGTGAACATCAGTTACAGTTCCATCCTCAGGAAGATCAAAGGCATATCCAAGTTCATCATAAAGGAACTGCTTTGTACCCTCTTCCCATGGATTTTCCATCTGTGCGTTCTTCTTTCCACAGGAAAACATGGATAAGGCAAGTATGAGTGCAAGTAATATAATCAAAAGTTTTTTCATAAATTCTCCTTTATATGGGCATTCCTGCTCCTCCATATTATATCATTTATGCAATCAATTGCAAATTGTTGAAAAGAAAATTCATTTATGGTACATTAAAACTACATAAAACGGAGGTAAATATATGGCTATACTTGAGTCAGGTGAGATGTATCTTGAAACCATACTTCTCCTTGGAAGAAAAATGAATACCTTCCGTGCCATCGATGTGGGTAATGAAATGGGCTTTTCAAAGCCAAGTGTAAGCCGTGGATTAAAGCTTTTAAGAGAAGCTGAGATGATAACTGTCGATGAAAACGGATATATTGCACTTACTCCTTCCGGAATGGAAACAGCAGAAAGAATATACGAAAGACATCAGATACTTACAGAAGCCTTCGTAAGGATATTCGGTATTTCACAGGAGACTGCAGAAAATGATGCCTGCAGAATCGAACATGTAATATCAGATGAATCATTTGAAAAGATAAAAGATAAACTGAGATAAAAAAGAGCAGCTTGAGCTGCTCTTTTGATTTACCTTATTCCTTTTCCCATCCCATGGAACGTTTCACTGCCTTCTTCCATCCTGATGTGAGTTCATTTCTCTTCCATTCCTTCATTTCAGGTACAAAGGTTCTTTCTACCTGCCAGTTCTTAAGGATGTCATCAGTTGACTCGTAGTATCCTGTTGCAAGTCCTGCAAGATATGATGCACCCAGTGATGTTGTCTCAACACATGACGGACGCTTTACAGGGCAGTTCAGTATATCTGACTGGAACTGCATGAGGAAGTTGTTTCTGCATGCTCCACCATCAACCTTAAGTGATGAAAGCCCAAGTGACTTTACATTGTATTTCTTTCCTATAGTCTCGTCGATATCTGCACGTGTCTCCTTAAGATCCTCATTCATGGAATCAATGAGGTCTTTTACCTGGTATGCCATGGATTCAAGCGTTGCTCTAACAAGATGATACTTGTTTGTTCCACGTGTAAGACCAAAGATCGCTCCTCTTGCATATGGGTCCCAGTATGGTGCTCCAAGACCTACAAAAGCAGGTACCATATAGCAGCCGTTGGTATCCTCAACACGAGTGGCAAAATCTTCGGACTGAGCGGCGTTTTCTATAATATCGAGTTCATCCCTGAGCCACTGAATTGCTGCGCCACAGACGAAAACAGAGCCTTCCAGGGCATAGTTCACCTTACCATTCAAGCCCCATGCGATTGTTGTAACAAGACCGTTGTTTGAAAGAGCAAACTTCTCACCTATATTCATAAGGAGGAATGCTCCTGTACCATAGGTATTCTTTGCTTCACCTTCTTTAAAGCATGTCTGACCGAAAAGTGCTGCCTGCTGGTCCCCAGCAGCTCCTGCAATTCTTACAGGTCCACCAAAGATTTCAGGATCAGTCTCACCATAGATATATGATGATGGCATTGCCTTTGGAAGCATTATTTCAGGAATATCGAGAATCTTGAGAATCTCCTTATCCCATACAAGTTCCTTAACGTTAAACATCATGGTTCTTGATGCATTGGAATAGTCAGTAATATGTACTTTACCCTTTGTAAGGTTCCAGATTAACCATGTTTCAATGGTTCCAAAAAGAAGTTCTCCTCTTTCTGCCCTTTCTCTTACTCCAGGAATATTCTCAAGAATCCATCTTAACTTTGTGGCACTGAAATATGCGTCTATCTTTAAACCTGTCTTCTGTCTTACAAGTTCAGAATATCCTGCATCTGTAAGAAGATCACAGTATTCAGCAGTACGTCTGCACTGCCATACAATAGCGTTATATACAGGTTTTCCTGTTTCCCTGTCCCACACGATTGTTGTCTCTCTCTGGTTTGTGATTCCAATGGAATCGATATCAGAGTATGAAAGGTCCGCTTTCTTCAAGGCATCCACTGCAACTCTCTTCTGAGTCTCCCAGATTTCCATAGGGTCATGTTCAACCCAGCCTGGTTTTGGATAGTACTGAGTGAACTCCTCCTGGGCAGTTGCAATTATAGTGCCCTTCTTGTCATATATGATTGCTCTTGAACTTGTTGTTCCCTGATCCAGTGCAAGTATGTATTTCATATGTCCTCCTATACAAACAGGCAGAGTATTTCATTGGAAATATCAAAGCCCAGTTCATTAAGTCTTACAGTATTGTCGTCACAGTATACGTATCCCTCAAATGAAAGGAATTCTTCTTTTACATCTTTATAGTAGTCCCAGAATTCTGTACCGAATCTCTCACGGAACTCTATCAGATCAATTCCCTCATTTTTTCTTAAGGATGTAAATGTATATTCAGAAACAGTATCTTCAAATGTACACTCTTCATATACTTCCTTCTTTAAAGGATTCTCAATATATTCATGGATATCAGATACATTTGAGAATCTCTTTCCGTCAGTATTTGAGTGAGCTGAAGGACCGAATCCAATATATTCTGACAGGTTCCAGTACTTAAGATTATGTCTTGATTCAAAGCCTTTCTTAGAAAAGTTTGAAATCTCATACTGCATATATCCCGCTTCTTTCAGCATATCTATTGCAGTATGGTACATGAGACGGTCAGTTTCCGGATCTGTCTCCTTCATCTTTCCTTCGCTGAGAAGTCTTGTGAATCTTGTCCCTTCCATGAATTCAAGGGAATAGAGTGAAAAATGTTCAGGAGAAAGCTCTATTGCGTGTCTTAGGCTCTCACTGAACTCTTCAAATGTTTCACCTGGTATTCCGAACATTATATCCAGCGAAATATTCTTAAACCCTGCATTTCTTAATGAAGAAAAAGTGGAGTATGTATCTTCCACTTTGTGAATTCTTCCAAGTTTTCTTAATGTGCCCTCATTAAAACTCTGAGAACCTACTGAAACACGGTTAACTCCCATATTCTTAAGTTCAGAAAGTCTCATTTCATCGTACTTTTCCATACTTTTTGGATTGAATTCCATAGTAATTTCTATATTTTCAGGGTTTTCGATGTGAAAACCTGTAAAAATACACTGAAGAATCCTTGAAATGTCCTCATTTTCCAGTAAACTTGGTGTTCCACCACCGAAATATATGGTATCTGGTGAGAAATCAGGTCTTTTTTCTGCAAAATCCGATATTTCAGCTGTAAGGGCATCAAGGAAATGCTCTTTTAAGGATTTTTCTTTAGGAATTACTGAATAGAAATCACAGTATGGGCATCTGCTCATGCAGAATGGTATATGTATATATATTCCCGGTCTATTTTCCTTCATCATACTTAAGTACAGCAGTGAATGCTTCCTGTGGTACTTCAACAGTACCGAACTGTCTCATTCTCTTCTTACCTTCCTTCTGCTTTTCACGGAGCTCCTTCTTTCTTGAAATATCTCCACCGTAGCACTTTGCTATTACGTCCTTACGGAAGGCCTTTACAGTTTCACGGGCAATTACCTTCTGGCCGATGGCAGCCTGAATAGGTACTTCGAACTGATGCATTGGGATGATTTCCTTAAGCTTTTCGCATACGAATCTTCCTCTCTGATATGCAACACTTTCGTGAACAATCATACTGAAGGCATCCACAAGATCATGATTGAGCATGATATCCAGTTTAACAAGGTTTGACTTCTGATATCTGTCAAGTTCATATTCAAGGGAACCATATCCTCTTGTCTTTGACTTTAAGGCATCGAAGAAGTCATAGATTACTTCATTTAAAGGCATGTCATAGTGAAGTTCAACACGTGTTGGAGTAATGTATTCCATGCTGATTAAACTTCCTCTTCTCTTCTGGCAGAGGTCCATGATGGAACCTACATACTCATTTGGAATCATGATATTTGCCTTAACCATTGGTTCTTCGATATGGGATATTTCAGTAAGTGGTGGAAGATTTGATGGGTTTTCAAGGGAAATTACTTCTCCATCAGTCTTTACTACTCTGTAGATTACTGATGGTGATGTAGTAATTACCATCAGGTCAAATTCTCTTTCAAGTCTTTCAACAATGATTTCCATGTGAAGGAGTCCCAAGAATCCACATCTGAAACCATAGCCTAAAGCCTGGGATGTTTCTGGTTCAAAGTTGAATGCAGCATCATTTACCTGAAGCTTTTCAAGGGCATCCTTTACTGAATCATACTTTTCACCTTCTGCAGGATAGATTCCGCAGTATACCATGGACTGAACCTTCTTGTAGCCTGGAAGCGGTTCAGCTGTAGGATTAGAATCAAGTGTTACAGTGTCACCTACTCTCGCATCTGCTACCTGCTTTATGGAACCGCAGATATATCCTACTTCACCGGCATTAAGGGATGCTGTTGGAACAAGACCAGGAGCACAGTATCCTACTTCTGTTACTTCATATGTCTTTCCCGTAGCCATAAGTCTTATGACATCGCCCTTCTTTACAGTTCCGTCAAATACTCTCGCATAGATGATTACGCCAAGGTAGTTGTCGTACTTTGAGTCGAATATTAGGGCTTTTAGCGGCTTATTGATATCTCCTGTTGGAGCTGGAATATCGGAAACGATTCTTTCAAGAAGTTCATCTACTCCAAGACCTGTCTTTGCTGAAATGAGTGGAGCAGTACTTGCATCAAGTCCGATGATTTCTTCAATTTCTTCACGGCACTCTTCAGGTCTTGCTGACTGAAGGTCAATCTTGTTAAGTACTGGAAGAATATCGAGGTTTTCATCAAGAGCAAGATATACATTTGCAAGGGTCTGTGCTTCAACACCCTGTGTCGCGTCTACTACAAGAATAGCTCCTTCACAGGCAGCAAGTGAACGGGACACTTCATATGTAAAGTCTACGTGACCTGGAGTGTCGATAAGGTTAAGTATGTATTCTTCTCCATCCTTTGCCTTATATACCTGTCTTGTAGTCTGAAGCTTTATTGTAATTCCACGTTCTCTTTCAAGGTCCATATTGTCAAGATACTGTTCCTTCATGTCACGTGTAGCAACAAGACCTGTCATTTCTATAAGACGGTCTGCAAGAGTTGACTTGCCGTGGTCAATATGGGCAATGATACTGAAGTTTCTTATATATTTCTGGTGATCCATTTTTAAGCGTTTCCTTTGTTAATGATTATGATAATGTGTCCGTTGTAGTCCCATGGACAGTCTGGGAAAAATACAGGACCCAAAAGGTAGACAAGAAGTCCTATGACTATTATTGCAAGAAGTATCAGAAGATTCCTTTTTTTAAAGATCTTCTTCCATGGAATCTTTGTTGCAATGAAGAGACCGATTCCACCGAAAAATCCATAGATTGCCATCTTTATTCTTTTGAAGAATCCAATCTTTTTTTCTTCCTGTTC
This sequence comes from Clostridia bacterium, assembly GCA_024403065.1. Classification (GTDB taxonomy): domain Bacteria; phylum Bacillota; class Clostridia; order Peptostreptococcales; family Anaerovoracaceae; genus JAKSSM01. The sequence goes on from JAKSSM010000022.1 coordinate 7,861, forward strand.
CTCATCGCTTCCGTCATCAGTAATATCTGCTGCATCATAGTCTGAGATATCCATGGTGATTGGTGCTGGCTCATCATTAAGTGCACTAATCTTTTCAGTATGAGAAATGGTGCTTAATCCAAATGGTATTACAAAAGCCAGTATGAGTGCACCTGCAGTACCAACGGCTGCAGCCTTCTGAACAGTCTTCTTTATGGTTTTACCTAAAGGTTTCTTTTCCTTTTCTTTTGCTTTTTCAAGCTTTTTCATGCCGAATCTCTGAACGGCTTCTTTTGCTTCTTCTACCTTTTCACTTTTAAGTTTTACAGGAAATCCTATTTTCAATTCTTTAAAACCTCTCACAGTCTTTCACTTAAACATAAAAATACTTATATATTTTACCACATAAAATGAATTGTTGCAAAATAAAAACCCAAGGGAGACACATTCCTTGGGCATCTGCTCATGCTGTGCATTTAACTTATGCACTTTGTGGGGACGGGTGAGACTTATTTGGAAGCCTTAGCTTCGTTGAGCTTCTTAGCTAATCTTGAAACCTTTCTTGATGCAGCGTTCTTGGAAATTGTGTTCTTTGAAGCAGCCTGCATAAGTTCTTTTTCTGCAGCTCTGAAAGCAGTTTCAGCTGTTTCCATATTCTTGTCAGCTAAAGCCTTGTCAAAAGCCTTAAGAACGTTCTTTACGTGGTTCTTTCTTCTCTTGTTTACTGCAGTCTTTCTTTCGATTACTTCGACTCTCTTCTTTGCGGATTTAATGTTTGCCATAATTATTACCCCACTATCTTTCTTTAAATTAACTGGTTGGGAAGAATTTCCCTAAAATTCGCGTATATATTATATCTTCCATTGCATTCAATTGCAATAGAAAAACAAGGAAAACTCAAGAGTTTTTCAGCATTTCAGGACATATTTCCGTTTGCTAAAAACTGTGAAAAGGTATATAATTTAACTAATTAGAAATTCTAACTAATTGAGGAAAATATATGACATACGACAATTCAAAATTCAACAGTATTGTTGCAACAGCCTATCATAATGTACTTCGTCTTGAAGAAACAAAGAGAAAGTATTCAAGAACAACAACATCCTTCCGTGGAAGAAATGCCATGGAACTTCTTTATGAAACAGGCGACAAGAAAGCCAGCGAAATTGCTGACTATCTCAAAATCACAAGACCATCAGCTACTACGCTTCTAAAGAAGCTGCAGGAGCTCGGATATATTGAAGGAAAAACAGATCCACAGGATGAAAGATCAACAATCATTTCCCTTACAAGAAAAGGAAGACTTGTTACTACCCTTCAGACAAAGCATAGAGACGACGTCTTACAGTCAGTCTTAAGCAAGTACACCGACGAGGAAAAGGAAACCATTGCAAAATGTTTTACTGAACTCAATCAGGTATTTGAAGACTGTGCCTACGAGCTTGAATCAACATACAGCAAGCGTGAGCAGATGAAAAAAGAAAGAAAAAGAAGGAGCAGATAAATTATGCAGATTCCAGAAAACGAATACCTTGCCTTAAAAGAAAAGGAAATGGAATGGGCAAAAAATGTCATTAAGACTCAGGAAGAAGATAAGCGACCTGGAGTGCAGTATCTCCGTCAGCGTCCGGTAACAGACATTAAACACATGCTTAAAACTACCGCAGAGCTCTACCCTGATAAGATTGCTTTTATGACAAAGTTCAAGAAAGGCCCATATGTAACTATCACACACAAGGAAAACTACGATAACGTAAATGCCCTTGGTACAGCTTTCATAAAGCACGGCTTAAAGGACAAGAGAATCTCCCCTATTGGTGAAACAAACTATCAGTGGAGCGTTTCATACCTTGCAGCAGTTTCAGGAACAGGTGTTGTAGTTCCACTTGACAAGGAACTCCCATATAACGATTTGAAGCACCTTGTAAAGGAAGCTGAAACAGAATGTGTTATCTTTGACAAGAAAAGAGAAGCAACATTCATTAAAATGATGGCTGAAAACGAGACACCACTTAAGATGCTCGTTTCTCAGGAAAGAACTGAACATGAAGAAGTTGATGGAGTAATGGTATATTCCTTCTGGAAGCTTATTGAAGAAGGAAAAGAACTGATTGCATCCGGTGACAGATCCTTCCTCGATGCTCAGATTGACCACAGTGAAATGGCTATCATCATCTTCACATCAGGAACAACAGGAATGGCAAAGGGAATCATGCTTTCCCACAAGAATATTGCATCCGAACTTATGATTTCACCGGTAATGGTTGATGCAAACAAGGATGACATATTCTTCTCAGTACTTCCAATTCATCATACATATGAATGTACATGTGACTTCCTTATGCCACTTTACCTTGGTGCAACAATTGCACACTGTGAAGGTCTCAAATATATCACAAAGAATATTCAGGAAGCACATCCAACACTCTTCCTTGCAGTACCTGCAATCCTTGAAGCTTTACACAAAGCTGTATGGAAAGGTATAAAGGCTAAGGGAAAGGAAAAGACAGTAAGAACCGCTATGAAGGTTTCAAATTTCTTAAGAAAGCTTGGAATTGATATTACTGACAAGCTCTTCGGAGAAATCAAACAGACTCTTGGCGGAAACATGAAGATGTTCATCGTAGGAGGTGCTGCAATAAACCCACAGATTCTGGAAGACTTCCAGTCATTCGGAATCATGGCACTTCAGGGTTATGGTCTTTCAGAAGCAGCTCCAATGGGAGCATTAAACCCAGACAACAAGCCAAAGTCAAACTCTATCGGTCTCCCATTCCCAGGATGTGGAGCAATGATTGCTGATAAAGGTGCTGATGGCATCGGTGAAATCTGTATCAAAGGTGACAACATCATGCTTGGATACTACAAGAATCCTGAAGCAACTGCCGAGGTTATAAAAGACGGATGGCTCTATACAGGAGACCTTGGATATATTGATGATGAAGGATATATCATCATAACTGGAAGAAAGAAGAATGTAATCATCACAAAGAACGGAAAGAATGTATTCCCAGAAGAACTGGAATATCAGCTCTCCTTATTCGATACTGATATGGCATTAATTGAATCCATGGTATATGAAGAAGAATCAGACAACAAGGATGATACACTGATCGCTGCAAGCATCTACCCTGACTGGGCAAAGCTTAAGGAACTTTTAGGTGAAAAAGCAGAAGATGACAGCGAAGTAAAGAAATATCTCTGGACAGTAGTAGACAAGGTTAATGAAGAAAACCCTGGATACAAGATGATAAGAAAGATCAATCTCCGTCATACTGAACTTGAAAAGAACACTTCAAAGAAGATCAAGAGATTCGTAAAAGAAAATAAAATGGAAATGTAACAGAAAATCCTGTGCAGCTGCACAGGATTTTTTCTATTTCGTATACTTTTCATCAATTCTTAAAAGGAACTGATAGTCAAAATCTCTTTTTCTTCCCTCTGTAAGTTCCTTTATCTCTTCAGTTTCAAATGGCTTGCATGGCTCTATTCTGTAAGGCTTAAAGAGGTTGAGTTTTCTGTTATTGTCTTCAGGTTCAAATACTACAACAGGTACGAATACCGCTTCACTCTCATCACTTCTTAGAATTGATCTTGCAAGAAGTGTCATTGTAGGGTGAATATGACCTTCTCCCCTCTTTTCCTCTTCATTAAGGAATACGGTTGCCTGACGTGTTGCTGATGGGGCAACTACAATTACTGCCTTTCTTTCTGCCATAGACTTTGACGCGATCATATATTCCCTTTCAAAAGCACTCTTGTAGTGCTTTACCATTTCAAGGGCATCCTCATCATCTTCAAACTGCTTTTCCAGTTTCTTCTGAGTAGACGGAGTAATCATAGGAGTAAGATATACACCATTTGCTTCAAGAAGCGGGATTACAGGTGAAAGGTTCTCAAACCATGGAATATTTACAGGGAAAAAGAAATCACGGTCTGGATATGCTTCAAGGCCAAGATACATAAGTCTGAAGATTTCACCAAGAGACGGATGGTTGAATCCTATTACTACAGTTTTTTCACTCTCTGGGAAGTCTTCAAGAAGAACAGATGGTGCAACAAATCTCAGGAATGCTATTGCTCTTTTTCTGTTTCTTTTTACGTCACTGGTTCTGCATATTCTTTTTACAAGGAATCTGCATATCTTTCCAATTGGAACCATCTCCTGATAGAGACTGTCAGCACCAAGACTTAAAAGAAGTGAAACATTTCTGTAGCTTACACTGTCTATCAGATCCTGTCTTGAAAGCTCCCTTAATTCAGTTTTTCCAATTACTGTTTTCTTCAATTTTCTATTACCTTCCATATAAAGAAAAAAGACTGACAGGCACAAAAACAAGGGACGCATTTCCCCATTAATATACCTTTTCAAGTCCATAATAAATATATATCATATGGTATGTTTTGTCAATTGAAAAGAGTATGTCCCCGAACTACTCAGGCATCTTACCAAGGCCGTCAGATGATAATCTTTCCCCTTTTCTCACCATTTCAACCTCTTCAGTTAATCTTATATATGTCACTCTATCTATAGGATAGAACAGCATAAAAAAGAATACCAGTATCATAAATATTCCAGGTATCAGTGTAAATGAACTGGAAATCCAGGAAAGTGCGCTCTCGTTCTGAACTGCGGAAAAGGAATCAAAGCCTGATCTGTCAAGGAGTATTCCAAGGAGCTGAATTCCAAATGCCATAGAGATGGATTCAGAAAGAGCCTGGACTGATATGATTGAACCAGACCTTGGAGTCTTTTCCTTTACCTCCTGGAAAAGACACACATCATACATCATGGATGGCATAAGCTGCCAGTAGCATGTATTTGCAAAGGCATAGACAACACAGGTAATTATGACACTCACGTTTATAAACCTCATAATGACCATAAGAATACCAGAGATTCCGATTCCAACCATAAACGCAATCTTCTTGTCAGTCCTTTTTGAAAGTGCTGTTACAAATGGAACAAATACTATTCCTGATAATGTAACTGTGAGCATTACAAGAGAAAGGAACTTCTCTCCCTTTAACAGGTTATATGCAATATAGAATACTCTTGATGAATTGAACATCTCTTCTGCAATCAGGAAAGCCACACTGGATAAAAGAAGTGGAATGAGTGGCTTAAGTTTAAGAATTGATATGTATTCTCTTAAAATTACTCCTATACTCTCTTTTTCGGAAATATCTGTATATTCAGTTTTTCTGTCCTTTAAGGTAAGGCCTGAAATAATTAAAGAAGTTCCAGCAAGGATTCCAACAAAAGCCCCTATTATACTCCATGAGTTTTCAGTTGATATTCCAAGATTTACTGTGATATCAAGGATTACACTTGGAAGCACCATCCCTATAAGCATACCTATCTGATTGAATACATAGGAGTAGGATCTTAAAACTGTTCTTTCATGATAGTCTTCAGTAAGGTCTGCTCCCCATGAGATATATGGAATAAACTCGCATGAAAAGAACGACCAGAAAAGTATGACAAGCATTCCGTAGTAAAGGACCCTTAGATTTGCTGAAAAACCAACTTTAGTAAAAAGAAGTGTTGTTACAATCATGATAGGAACTGATGCTGCAAGGAGAAACGGTCTTCTTTTTCCAATAGGACTATTAGTTCTGTCCGACCTGTATCCGATTACAGGCCCAATCAGTGCTTCCCAGATGGAACCTATTGCACATATTGTTCCAGCAGCCGATGCATTTATTCCTGATACAGTTGTAAGAAACAATAAAAGATAGGTGCCAGTAAGCGTATAGAGCGCATTATCAGAAATCCCACCTATCCCGTATGAAAGTTTCTCTTTAAATTTAAGCATTTTTAAAACCTTAATTCCGCATCATTTTTCCTTCTGCATTTCTTTTATGTATATAACTACTCTATCCCACTCCACACATTTTGTCAAATGAGGACCCTGTTACAAAAAAAGATCCGGATAACCGGATCTTTAATCTACATAAACATTTCTTTAAGCTTTTCTGCGAAAGTTGATTTCTTCTGATAGCATGAAGCATCCATTTCGTTTCCAAGTTCTTCGATAAGTTTCTTCTGCTTTGCATTGAGCTTTGTTGGTACCTCAAGTGTAACTGTTACATAAAGGTCACCTACTGCTTCACGTCTCAAGTACTTGATACCCTGACCCTTAAGTCTAAACTTTGAGCCTGGCTGAGTACCTGCAGGAATCTTGTACTTAACCTTGTCCTTAAGAGTTGGAACAATGATTTCAGCACCAAGAGCAGCCTGATCAAAACTGATTGGGATGTTAAGGTAAAGGTCTGCACCATCTCTTTCAAAGAGTTTGTGTGGCTTTACAGAAAGAACAATATAAAGGTCTCCATTTGCTCCACCATTGTAGCCAGGTTCACCCTGACCTCTGATTGGAATAACGGAATCGTTATCAACACCAGCTGGAATATCAACTGAAATTGTAACTGCCTTTCTTATTCTTCCCTGTCCCTTGCAGTCTGGACATGGTGTATCAATTACCTGTCCTGTACCATTACAGTCCGGACAGTCTATTGTCTGCTGGAACTGACCGAATGGTGTACGTGACATCTGTGAAATACGTCCAACACCATTACATTTTGAACATGTTCTCTTGTTTGTACCAGCCTTTGCACCGCTTCCGTTACATGCCTTGCAGGATACATACATCTGAATATCAATATTCTTCTTGCATCCGAAAGCTGCTTCTTCAAAGGTAATAGAAACACCTTTCTGAAGGTCCTTGCCCTTTCTTGGTGTGTTTGCACGGCTTCTTGTAGAACCGCTGCCACCGCCGAATACACCACCGAACATGTCAAATATATCTTCAAAGCCACCGAATCCACCTGAGAAACCGCCTCCAAAGCCTCCGAATCCACCAGCTCCGCCGGCGCCTGCTCCATAGTTTGGATCAACACCTGCAAATCCGTACTGGTCGTATCTTGACTTCTTGTCAGCATCAGAAAGAATGCTGTAAGCTTCATTTACTTCCTTGAATTTTTCTTCCGCTTCTTTATCGCCAGGGTTTCTGTCAGGGTGATACTTCATTGCCATCTTTCTGAATGCTGATTTTATTTCAGCTTCTGATGCACCCTTCTGAATTCCCAGGACTTCATAATAGTCGCGTTTATCTGCCATACTTTTTCTCCATTAAATCGCATTTAAGAGCCCGCATAACGGGCTCTTAAACGGAAGTGTATATTTTCTTTAATTAGTCTACAACTGTGTAGTCTGCATCAACTACGTTGTCATCAGCCTTCTTTGGTTCTTCAGCTGTCTGCTGTGCACCCTGATACTGCTGATAGTTGCCCTGAGCCTGAGCATTCTGCTGTGAAGCCTGTTCATAGAGCTTAGTTGAGATGATGTGGAACTTTTCTGTAAGCTTTTCAGTCTTGTCCTTAATCTGATCAACTGTACCGTTGTTTAATACTGCCTGAAGTTCATCCTTGGCATCGTTGATTTCCTTCTTTTCAGAATCTGTAAGCTTTGCATCTAAGTCCTTAAGTGACTTTTCTGTATCGTAGCAGAGAGCTTCAGCTCTGTTTCTTACATCAACTTCTTCTTTTCTCTTCTTGTCTTCTTCAGCATAAGCTTCAGCTTCCTTTACCTTTCTGTTGATTTCATCTTCTGAAAGGTTAGTTGATGAAGTGATTGTGATTCTCTGTTCCTTACCAGTTCCCATATCCTTTGCAGATACGTTTACGATACCGTTAGCGTCGATATCGAATGTAACTTCGATCTGTGGAATTCCACGTGGAGCTGGAGCAATACCAGTGAGCTGGAATCTTCCGAGTGTAGTATTTCCTGCTGCCATTTCTCTTTCACCCTGCATTACGTGGATGTCTACTGCTGTCT
>JAKSSM010000023.1 GCA_024403065.1 Clostridia bacterium
TATTCGTAAACTGCAACAAGACTGTCATCTTCTGTAAGCATGAATTCTGCCTTTGGTGCTTCACCTGGATTGAGTTTCTTTCTCTGAGCACCTTTCTTGGTTTCAATGGCAATCCACTCAATATAGTGCACATCCTGCATTGGATGTTCAACTGCACCAACTGTTACCATTACTTTGTTTCCTTCAACAGTAAATACAGGTACATGCTTTTCTCTTGCTCCGTCTGTTTCGCCAGGAACAAGTTCCTTCATAGGTTCACCGCAGCAGATCATTGGAACGCCTGATTCCTTAACCATACCTACGAAATTTCCGCAGTGCTTGCATACATAAAATTTCATGTCATTTCCTCCTTTTTCTCAGATTAGTAGTTTTCTTTTCTTACTTCGAAATATGACTGTGGGTGCTTGCATACTGGGCATGCGAGAGGAGCTTCTAATCCTACTACAACGTGTCCGCAGTTACGGCATTCCCAGATTGTAACGCCACTCTTCTTGAATACTTCCATAGCTTCAACGTTCTTTAAAAGTGCACGATATCTTTCTTCATGCATCTTTTCGATTGCTGCTACGCCTCTGAACTGAGCTGCAAGAGCTGTGAAGCCTTCTTCTTCAGCATCCTTTGCCATTCTTTCATACATATCAGTCCATTCAGCATTTTCACCTTCTGCAGCATGAAGAAGATTTTCAGCTGTATCACCAAGTTCTCCTAACGCCTTGAACCAGAGTTTTGCATGTTCCTTTTCATTTTCAGCAGTCTGAAGGAAAAGTGCTGCAATCTGTTCATAGCCAGCCTTCTTTGCTACTCCTGCAAAGTATGTGTACTTGTTTCTAGCCTGTGATTCACCAGCAAATGCCTCCCAGAGATTCTTTTCTGTTTTTGTTCCTGCATATTTGTTCGCCATTTTTTTATCCTCCATTTCTTAAATAAACATATATCTATTTAGGCATCCTTTAAAGAACTGCAGTTTCTGCAGATTCCCTTAAAGAGGATGTCATAACCAATATAATCCATATCCATGGAACTCTTTATTTTTCCCATCATATCAGGAATATATTCCATGTTTACATCACTCACATTTCCGCATTTAACGCAGACAGAGTGATAATGATTTTCCAGTGTGAAATCAAAACGATCAGGACCGTTTGGAATTTCCACACGTCGTATTTTTCCTTCAGCTGAAAGAATTGCAAGGTTTCTGTATACCGTGCCCTTTCCAACGTTTGGATAATCTTTCTTTATTTTTTCATACACCTCATCAGCTGTTACATGACTCATCATGTCTGTTACACCCTTAAGGACCAGGTCTTTCTGAACCGTATTTCTTCTGATCATTTCTTCACCTTATTAGGAATAATTCTTAATAAGGATTATATCCTATTATCTCGCCTTTGTCAATACATAAAAGAAAAAGATAGCCTAAAGACTATCTTTTCCCGTTATATATCCTAGTTTTCTTCTTCCTTTTTACGTCTTCCTAAAAGAATCATAGCAAGAAGTGATGCTGCTGCAAGACCACCATAGATGTGAACATCTTCGTCGTCTCCAGTGTCTGGAATGTATGTATTGATGAATACAGGTGCTTCTGGTGAGCTTACTGTTGCTACAAGTGCACCGTGATCATCTTCTACTGTTACAGTTACTTCGAATACTGTTGTGTCGTATACAACACCCTTCATGTATTCGATTACTTCTGATACATAGTAAGTGTGAACACCAGTTTCAGTGTATTCGATAGGTGAGAATGCGATTCTTCCTTCATCGTCATTTGTAACTGTTTCTAAGAGTTCACCATCTTCATCCATAAGGTTGAAGCTGAACATGTCTGCCTTAAGCTTAAGATGTTCAAGAACCTTACCAGCTTCAATAACAGCTTCTGTTGGGTCAGGTCTGTTGTTTGTTACTGTAATCCTGTCAAACTTTTCAGTCTTTTCAGTTCCAGGAATCTTGAGAACCCACATGTTTCCAAGATCTTCGCCTTCTTCGTCTGTTAAAGCTTCAATTACAGTACCAGTTGCAGTAGCTTCTGCAGTACCCTTTGCAAGTGAGTAACCCTGAAGAGTTTCTTCTTCTACGATTACATATTCCTTCCACCAGTTGAGTCCGTCAATTGTGAGCTTGCCGTTTTCATCAGTTTCAAGGAGTGTTTCTTCACCGTTAGGATCAAGTACATAAACTCCGTTTTCATCAATTGTGAAGCTTAATTCGCTTCCGCCCTCTGCTGCTTCATCTTCGTCGAATGGACCATGGAGAGAGAACTTTACTCCGCCCATTGGCTTTCCTTCTTCGTCAACCTTATTTACTTCGAGGCCACGAACCATTGTGAATCCGATATCCTTTGAAATATCTTCAATAGCACTGTAACGGATATAGAATGGCTTTGTTTCGTATACGCCTGTGATTGTTTCATAGAAGTTGTTGTCACGGAAGTTGTCAACAGCACTCATTGAACTGATTTCTGACTGTGGGAATTCATCTGGGTCATCTGACATGTAGTGACCTTCTCCAAGTACAGTAATTGCAAAGATGTCAAGGAGTGAGCTGTCAGAAATCTCTGCCTTTAATGCATATCTGTATGGGTCAGTAGTCTTTAATGCTGCTGGGTTAAGTTCTTCATCGATATAGAGTGGGTCACGAACCTGAATTGCTGAACCTAAATCATCGAAGCTGAAGTGCTTGATACCTTCTGAAATGTCAGCTAATGCGTTTTCTCCACCCTTGTCGAATCTTACAGCGCCTGCAGTACTACGCTTGTCAGCGATGCTGAAGCTGATCTTTGAGATGAGCTTCTTGATGATTTCGTAGTCTGAATAGTCTCTTCTGTTTCCTGTTGTCTCCTGAACGCCGTCCATGTCTTCGTCGATCCAGAGGTCTCCACCTACGGATACACGACCGTCCATGATTACAGCAGATACTTCGTTACTTCTTAATGGTTCAAGTGAACCTTCCCAGTTAGCATAGAAACGGTTTACACAGTTTTCGAATGCTACCTTGGCGAATTCAATATCATCAGGAATATCTTCTACGAGAGTATGGTATGTGATTACATATGATGTACCACTTCTTAATACGAGGTCATGGTTGAATATTACTACGAATGCTGATACATTCTTTCCTTCAAGTGCGGAATCTGTGTCAGCGTACCATCCAGCTGGGATTTCAACCTTGCCCTGTGGCCATGCCTTATCTTCTGACCACTTGTTGGATGATGTCATTGCGCTCTTTACTGCGTTTTCGGCATCAGTTCCTACTGCTCCTGTGTAGTAGTATACGAAGTAGTCCTTATCCTTCTTTAAGAGCTGTCCGTCGAATACAACAGAAGTGATTTCGTCCATAACTGCATTCCAGTTACTTTCTACTACGTCTCCTCTTGCTGGAAGAACATCACCTGCTACAAGGAAGTACTTTTCTGTTTCAGTACCGTTTGAAACTGCAAGTCTGTAGTTTACGAAACCTTCAGTTTCATCGCCAGGAGTTGAATTTGTTCTTGTTGATGTTGCAAGGAAGTTGTCAGCTGCGCTGAAACCTGTATCCTGGTCACCCTGAATTGACTTAACAAGTGTGATGGATGACTTCATGATAAGCTTTACTTCATTGCTTGAATCTACCCATACATATTCTCTTGTGTCATTGTTTGCATACTTTCCAAGAGCTTCGTGAACACCTACTTCACGGTTTCCAGCGAGTGTGCTGAGCTTAGTTGCTTCTTCAGAAAGAGTTCCAGGGAATGAACCGTCACTGAGTCTGAATGAGTAACCGTAAGGGTTGTCAACTGTATGATATGTATGCTTGCTTGAGCTTAAGAATACTGGGTTATAAATCTTGTCGCCGTAGATTACTGTTGAACTTCCTACGTTCGCAGTGATTGTAACATCCATCATTGAATGAGCCTCAATTGTACCCTTCATGCTGAGTACAACTGCAGTTTCTGCGTCTCCTTCTGCTGGAGCACCCTCAACTGTGCTGTATGTAATAGTAGGAACACCTGTAATCTTTGTTACGTCAAGGTCAGTGATGTTTACACCACTGCTGAATCCGATTGCCCAGTTATCTGCATATGTTACGCCTGTTGGAAGGATATCAACAATTACAGGATCTACAAATGGAACGTCACTGTTGTTTACGACATTGAATGTGTATTCGATTAATGAGCCAACTTCTACAGCATCTGCTGGATCTGATGACTTTGTAATCTTAACTACTGGATAGTCAAGTCCCTTAACAAGTACGTCTGCTGTTGCAGTCTTGTCAACCTTTACTTCTGTTGTGCCAGTTCCAGATGCATTCCACTTTGGATATGTCATGTGGAGAGCTGAAGTATTTGTAAACTTTCCTGCTGGCTTTACAGGTTTTTCAACTGTACCGTCCTGCTGCTGTTCTACAGTTACATTTACTGTGATATTTCCAACTGCAAATTCAGCACCGCGCTTGTATTTTCCGTCAGTTGCTTCTTCTACTTCTGCACTGAAGTATTCAACTGTGAAGGATACTGCTCCAGTAGTAGCTACTGTTGCTGCTTCAGCAGCATCGCTGCTTAAGTCACTTACAGTGGCACTATGTTCCATTCCATCCTTGTCTAACCATGTTACAAGAGCAGAAATCTTTGCATCTTCAACATCCTTTAAGAAGTTTTCAGCCTTCTGCTTTGCCTTTTCGATAACGATTGAGTTGATTTCGTATCCGATTTCATCTTCTGTATCGAATGTGAGGCCTGTGTCTTCAATTACGAATGATGCAAGTGGCTGGTTGTGGTCTTCTACTGTTGGCTTAAGTACGTATACAACATTACGCTTTCCAGTAAGGAGAGATTCAACCTTTCCATCTACAACATCGTTCTTGATATCTTCATCTGTGTCTTCTTTTTCAACTACAGTCTTCTTTAATTCTGCAGTTGCTTCTCCGTATACGTTGTCAAGTTCGTATACTGGGATTTCACCAGATGTTACATCTGGGTTAGTTGTAGCATTGATTGCCTTGTACCATACAACTCTTCTGTCGTCCTTGTTTAAAGTGTTGTATGTGCCGCTCTTTGCTGCAACTTCTGTTTCTACAACTACGTAGTTCTTTGTTGGATCACATCTGTCCCAGATCTTGTATGTTGTATTTCCTTCTACGAGATCAGTTACGTCAGTATATACTGCCTCTCCTGATTCAAGAAGTTCTGCGATAATTTCTTCTGCAGCAGCCTTATCTGCTGGGAGGCTTTCTTCAAGTTCAAATACCTTGAATGTTGCAGTTGGGATTACATTTGCAGGCCATCCACCAACGTCAGCCTTAACGATCTTAACCTTAAGAGCTGGAACGTTGAATGCGCTGTAAGTAAAGTCACTGTCAACGCTATAGAGGATGATAGCATCAAATTCGCTTTCACCAACTTTTACCTTCTGAGTATCAACTGCAGTTCTAACGAGTGCTCCCTCTTCATTCTTGGAATCAACTGCCCATGAATCAAGTGAGAGGAACTTTCCTGAGTTGAAGCTTGCTTCGAAGAATGCATAGTCGTCTCCTGGTGTAAGGAGGAATGAAACCTTACCACTGCCATCTACAGGAACGTTCTGCTTTTCGATTACCCATTCCTGCTTTTCCTTATCGAAATGTAAGAGAGTGAAGGATACTGTACCTTCTTCAGCAGTTGCTGGATCAGTGGCAGTAAGTAATGTTCTGTACTTTGTAATATCAAGGTGCCATCCCTTAACGTTTGAAAGGTACTTGTCCCTGTTTGCTTCAGATTCGTTGCTCCAGTCAACAACGTTTTCTTCAGCACTTAATTCTACATAGAGCTTAGTGCCATCAATTAAAACGTATCCGTCTGGTGCAGCTGTTTCAACGATAACGTATTCAGTAGTATCTTCGCTTACAAGAAGAACGTCTGCAACGTAGATACCTGTGCCATTTCCGTCTTCGTCTAAAACTTCAGTTACGCTTGAACCGCTTACTGGTTCAGGTACACCGTTTTCATTTTCAATGCATACTGCAAATGATGCGCCAGGAAGAAGCTTTGTGAATTCTTCTCTGTCAACCTTCATGAACTTTACAGTACCACGCATGTATGTGTTCTTTACAGAAACTGAAACATCGTTGGCATTACCTGCTACAACTTCATATCTTCCGTTTACAGGAGTCTTTTCAGTTCCGTTGATCTTAACTGTTGCAAGCTTGTATCCTGTTACATCGTCTTCAGCGATATAGTACTTCTTGCCCTGGCTTAAGAGGACAGGCTTTCCGTTTACGCTGAATGCTACAGGGTCAGCATTGCTATCACTGATTGCAGCTTCACCGATACGTACGCCAACTTCATCGTAAAGACCAATCTTTACACTCCATGAAAGTGTATTCTTGTCAACAAGACCACTTGTGATTTCCTTAGTAGCCTTGATTCCAACCTGTGGACGGTTTTCAACAGTAATCTGACCTTCTGTTGAAGCCTTAAGCTTAACATCAAGTCCCTTTACGTCTACATCCATACCACCAGTGAGAACTACGATATGAACAGGTGCATTGCCGTTTGAATCAGTGATAATGTCATATCCTGCTGGAGGTACAGTTTCGTATACTGCATAGATACCAGGAACAAGGCCTGTTGCAGTTGCGATACCGTCTTTTCCAGTTGTAAGTGTGTTGCTGCTTAATGTCCATCCAGTACTGTTTTCAAGTGGGCTTACAGCATTCATTTCGCCTGACCACTTGCTGAATGGCATGTAGTAGTACTTGAACTGTGCACCTTCAAGTAAAGCGCCAGTGCCTTCAGCTACCTTCTTTACTGAGAATGATGCAAGTTTAGGGTTAACAACTTCAATTTCTCCAGATGCGCTAGTAAGACCTACGGCAGATACTACTCTGTCCTTTCCGCCTTCTACATCCTTTGATTCAAGTGTATATCCTACGAATACACCATCAGTTGCAAGATCTCTTGCAGTACCAGTTACTGATAATGCGAAGTATTCACCTGTAAGTCCTAATGATGCTGGAACTGTTTCAGCAAGCTTGTATGTTCCGTTTGGAAGGTTTTCAAACTTTGCTTCACCATTGTCACCAGTTGTTGCTGTTACAGTATTTCCGTTTGCAGTAAGGCTGAATGTAACACCATTTACAGTGTTTCCTTCAGTATCCTTCTTTGTAATAACAAGTTCAGCCATCTTAGGGTTGTACATTGTTACTGCTACTGCTTCTTTTCCTACTGTGAATTCACGGGCATTAGTCCATGAATCGTAGGCATTGATATATGTATCCTTGTATGACTTTAAGTCACTTTCAATTACCTGATACTTACCTTCTGGGAGACCTGCAGCAAACATGTATGCTCCGTCTCTTCCAGTTGTGAATTCAGCCTTTGAAGAATCATTTGTGAATGCCTTGTCTACATAGTTGAAGAACTTGTAGCTTCCGCTTTCGTCATCAAAACGCTTGATCTGCATTACAACGCCTGAAAGAGCAGTTCTGTCCATTTCAACTTCGTCAAGTTCAGCACTTGTGAGACCCTTTGTATCATTTGTAGGAGTGTATCCATACTTTGTGATACGAACAAGTGTATCTTCCATTGGATAGTCAACGATACGATACATTGGCTGTCCATACTTCATTTCCTTTTCGTCTTCAACCCAGCTGATAACTGCAGCAGGAGCAACTTGAGTGCTGATAAGTGGGTAGTTTCCTTCTGCTTCTGTTACGAAGTATGCATCGTTGAATACAGTTGTATCATATGTTCCACCTACTCCATGGTAGTATACGAAGCAGAGGTACATTGGGAACATACCAGCTTCATATGAATACTTTTCAGGAGCTGAAGTTTCTCTGATATATACTGGAACTCCTAAGATTGTATAGTTAGGATTTTCTGAAACCTTTACAAGTCTTGGAATTTCAAAAGAAACAGGGTTTCCGTCATCGTCAATCTTTGCATAGTCAGTGAGAGTACCCTTGTCACTGCTTGAACCGTTCTCAATATGAAGTCCATATGCAGTACCCTGAGCCCATGCCTTAACCTTTGTTGGGTCAGTATTGTCAAGACCTACAGTCATGGATTCAAGTTCAGTTTCTCCAGCTCTATCAAGGTAGATACTGAATTTTGCATTTGGAAGTGGTGTGTATTCTTCCTTTGGAAGACCTTCTTCAGTGAAACTGTCTGCCCACTTTGCAATACGGATAGCTGCAATAAGAGTAGCGTTTCCGCCATCATCATCTGGTTCTACTCTTGAGTTAAGGAGATAGTCATGGTTGATTGCACTTAACTGATATGCCTTGTTACGTACAATTTCGTTGCTTGCACTGTCTTTTCCAGTAAGAGTAACTTCATATTCTGTACCTACATTCTTCCAGAATGTGTACTGGAAGTATGGGTTCATAACTGCGCCATTTGGACCTTCATCTACTTCAACAAGCATATAAACTACATTTGAAGCAGCCTTATCGTCAACGTTTGTAAGGAATCTTCCTTCAAGACGTTCGCCATCTACACCATATGCAGTACCTGATGTATATGTACCCATAAGAGTCCATCCATCCTGTGTACTTGTGTTGAACTCAACATCAGTACCTTCAGTTACAACCTTACGATAGAGGTTGTATACGGCATTGTCGTACTTCTTGTCAAAGCTGATATCAGCAGCTCTTCCGTGATCCTGAATATCCTTTCCAAGAATGTCGTTATCGATAAACTTTGTAATGTCGAACTGTACCCAGCGGTCACTGTTTACAAGATAATCTAAAACAGTATTTGCCTTACGTGGTGTCTGTCCTTCAACTTCCTTGCTTAAAGTACGTGCATTGTACTTTTCAAGGTCAGCTGCAGGAATTGTTTCAAGAGCATTTCCGTTTTCATCAGCTGCAAAGAGCTTGTATTCACCATTATCGAATGGTTCCATGTTTGGTTCTGGTGAGCTGAATTCAACAAGAGCATAGGAAGTATCTCTTCTTAAACCGTCAAAGCTTACATTACCAGCTACAGTTACTGCTGTATCAACAAGCTTGTATGTGTCTCCATCAAGTTCATAAAGAGCAATACCAGCACCTGACATTGGATAAAGCATAGTAATATACTGTGAATCCCAGCTGTGGATATAGTACTTGTTTACTTCAACAGATGTGAAAGTAGCATTTTCAATAGTGAGGTATGCACCTGATGTATCCTTTTCAGTTGTTGAAATGGATGTACGGTTTGCTGTTGATGAAGTACCTACTGAAAGAACTGCAGTCTGTGGGCTTGAAACCTTTGTATAGACTTCCTGCTGATCCTTTGAAAGGGTACCTTCGTCAATAGTGTATGTAATCTTGTTGCCGTCAGCATCATAGATTGGAAGATTTGTAAATGTTACAGTACCGTTTGAACCTGTATTTCCAGTCTTTACTGTTGTATCACCATTCTTTACAACTACAGGGAATCCCTGGATATCAGTAAGCTTGCCATCAACAAACTTTCTTACCTTAAGGCTTCCTTTGTTTGGAATGTTGTATAAAGTTGCTGTAAATACGTTGTCACTTGTACCATTCTTATTTGCATTTGTTACATTAACCTTTGCAAATGTATAAGTCTTGTCATCAGTTGTAGTACCGATTTCAAGGTTGCTGTACTTCTTTGTATATTCTGCAGGAACCTTGTTTGGATCGATATATCCGTTTGGAACCTTTGTTTCAGCAAGATAGTATTCACCTGCTGGAAGTCTTACAGGAGTTGCAGTTGATGCTGCATTTGAAGAAATAGTTACTACAGCACCTGAAGCATTCTTTACTGCTTCAAACTTTCCGTTTTCAAGCTTCTTGTATACTGTGTATACAGCAGCACCAGCACTCATAGTACTGTTGCTCTGGCTGTCCTTCTTTGTGATCTTGATTGATGGATCTGGAGCGTTCTTTAAAACATATGTCTTTAAGCCAGTTGTGCTGTTTCTGTCGTTATATGTTGAAGGTGTAACGTTAGTTAAATCAATTGTGAGTTCGCCACTCTTGTTTGTCATACCGGAGTTGTTTACAGTTTCGTTTAACTTGTATGACTTGCCAGGAGCAAGATATACTACAACACCAGTTGCTTCTGTAATCATTACATCCTTGAGTTCAAGGCCTGACTTTGAATCAGATACCGTTGCACCATTTAAAGTGATGCTGAATCCAGTTCCGTTTACGAACTGTTCAGTATAGTAGTTTTCCTTCTTTACTACAACAGGAATAAGCTGTTCAACGTTGTAGAGTGTCTTTACGGCAGATACTTCTCTGTCATTTGCAAATGTTACAGGAATGAACTCAACACCGTTTACAGTCTGAATTCCAGTACCAGCCTGCTGCTTGTCAAGCTTGTATCCCTGAACCTCTGCTTCTGATACGTAGAACTGTACAGCTGAACCGTTTTCAAATCCGATAAGGTTAGCCCATTCTGCAGTACCAGCCTGCTTCTTGTCTCCAACCTGTTCAAATGTACCATTTACAAGCTTGTAGAGTGTTACTTCTACAGTCTTGTTTGCATTCTTTACAAGTTTTCCTGTGGAATCAACATCCCAGAATTCCTTGTTTACAGTAACACTTACTTTCTTTCTGTTGAACATGTCAACATTTACAGTGTTTGTAAGGGCGTTGCCGTTTGCGTCAACAAGTCTTACTACACTTGAGTATGTTACTGTTGCATCTGGATTTGCAGGGTCATAGCATCCTTCAGGAATCTTTTCCATGAAACGATAGCTGTATGCGTTTCCGCTTCCATCAAATGGAGCAACGCTTGCAGAAATCATACCATTGGAGTTTACCTTTGTGCTGATATCAGCACCGTACATATCCTTTGAAACATCTGTCCAGTTTACGCCATCTGTACTTCTCTGAAGAATGAATTCACCAGAATATGATGCATTAGCCTTTGGAAGAGTACCTGTCTGACGTACACCAAGATACTTTGTAAGGCTGACAGCCGCAAAGTTTCTGCTGTTGATTGCTGTATATGTAAGTGTATCGTTCTTATCAATTACTACAGTTTCTCTGAATGAACCGCTGTATCCTGAAGGAGCTGAAGTTTCTTCAAGATTGTACTGACCATAAGGAATCTTTGTGAATGTGATTCTTCCGGAATCATCAGAAGTCTTTGTCTGATCAACTCCGTTTCCTGTAAGTCTGAATACAGCACCCTTTACTGGGTTACCTGCGTTATCAACCTTGTTTACAACGATATCTGCTGCAAGTTCGATGTTTCTGAACTTTGCAACCCAGAAACCGCCTTCAGTTGGTTCATATGAAACGTCTTCCCAGTTGTCAGTGTCTGCGAGCATACGAGTGCTGTCAAAACTTTCTGTTACAACATATGGGATACCTGGAGTAAGGTAATATGTTTTGTTTGTTTCAAGCTGATTATATGATGTAAGTGTGCCAGTGATTGGCTGCTTGTTTTCGTTATATACCTTGAATGTTGAGCCATCTACTGAGCTGATTGTATATGTGATTTTTCCGTATTCGTTGTTGTATGGTCTTACTGTGCCATGATAGTCAACAAGATCCTTCTGTACCATGAACTTTGATGGTTCAAGTGCAGGAAGTTTTCCATCTGTTCTTGCATTTGACTGCTTCTGATCAGTTGACTTGTTTTCAAGCTGATAATCGAGTACTGCAGTATTTTCAAAGTCAATCTTACCCTGAGCATTTTCAAAGTGCTGAATCATGTCCTCAGTGATCTTGTAAGTTGCATGAACGTTATATTCAGTGTATGAAGGAACAGAGTTTAACTTAGTTGATACAGTTCCCTTTCCATCATCTCCAATAGTGCATTCTCTGTCTTCAACAGTTGTCCTGTAGAGAGCAAAGTCACCATCTGTAAGGTCAAATCTTGCTGCTCCGCTTGGAAGTACCATTGCTGAACCATCTGGAACACCAGCCTTAATGATAGTAGCAGTTACAAGTTCTGGGCTCTTTCCGTCAAGTCCCTGAAGATTTCTGATTACGGCCTTAAGGTCCTTTTCAGTAACAGTCATATACTTGATGGCATCACGACCAAGACGTGTGTATGCAGCTGTTGCTGTAATCATCTGGTCTCCGTCCATGAGGCCGACTCTAATTACATAGTCAACATCAGCTGTCATTGTAGCACGGTTAACTTTCACTGATGTGGCATCCTTCTTTACGCCCCATACGTCTGGAGATGTAGTGCTGAAGTTGTCAGGACTTGCTTTAACACTCTGCTTATATGTCTTAAGTGGAGCGTATGGTTCAGATGACTTGTCTAATACAGTAAATTCTGTAGAGAAGCTCAGAGTATCCTGCATGTTAAATGAGCGGATAGCGTTTTCTGTACCGTTTCCGCAGATATATGCCTGAACTTCGAATGTATATGAAGAACCACTGCCTGTAGCCTTGTCTTCAATATCAAAAACATATGTATGACTGTGATCAGGATTTTCGATTACTGTCATTACATTCTGGTATGCAGCAGGTACCTTTGAGATGAGGAGTCCTTCTGGAAGTGTGAAGGAAATCCTGTTCTTCTCATAGAGGTCATAGTATGTCATCTTAAGGTCATATCCCTCTTTCCAGTTAGGGGATTCCTTGAATCTGTATTCAATGAGATACTTTACTGTGCTTCCTGCAAGGAATTCACCTGTAGGGCTTGTTACAGCGAGCTTGATTCTAGGACCTGGCTCTTCTGTATTTGCAGGATTGTTTCCGTTGTCACCAAAAAGAATATCGGAGCTTTCAATAATCTTCTGACCGATATCGCTTACTGGAGGTTCTACGGGTTCTCCTCCTGGTGGTACTGTCTCATCATCACCACCTGGATTTCCAGGTTCACCTGGTTCTCCTGGATTATCACCGCCTGGTGCTGGTTCTGATGCTGATGGACCATCACCATCCAATGCAAATGTTGCTCTTGCATCCATTGATACGTTCGCCATGATCATAACGAAGCATATCACAAGCACTAATAATCTCTTTGCAAACTTCTTCATAATATACTTTCTCCTTATTATATAGTACTTAGCAGCATAAACTTTATGCCAGTAAATATATATTGCCTTACAAATAAAAAACCGGTGCAGATACTGTAGTGGTACAGTAATTCCACATCGGCAACTGGCTGACCCCTTGGGCCCCTATAGCTTTGCGTCGCCATCTTACGATGGTTTTGCCTTTTACGATAAATGTAGTTATAGATAGTTAATATATTTTACACTAGATAATTTTTTAAATCAACCAAAAATTATCCGGGTATTATGCATATAACAAAGAACAGGTGGACAAAATCCACCTGTTAGATATTACCTACATGAGCGGTGCAAACACCTTAAGCACCTTTCCTGTTATTTTATACAGAATGCCATCCTTTTTCATGCTCTCTTCCGTAATCTCAGAGCACTTATCAAGGGTATTCATGAAGTCCTCTTCAATATCCTTTATGCAGGATGTTCTGTACATATATGTTGCACATTCGAAATTGTGATAGAGACTTCTGTAGTCGCAGTTGATACTTCCAACTACCGCCTTTTCATTATCATTTACAAAAACCTTGGCATGCACAAAGCCAGGTGTATATCTGTAGAGTTTTACTCCCGCTCTTAAAAGTGCCCTGAAATGAGTTCTTGCAAGTGAATAAGGAATCTTCTTGTCTGGAATTCCTGGAATAATTATCTTTACATCAATGCCACGAAGAGCAGCATACGTAAGAGCATTTTCCAGTTCGTTATCGAGAATGAGATAAGGTGTCATTATATGTACATAATCCTTTGCCTTGAAAAGAATATCCATATATACATTTTCACCGACGTGGTCTCTATCCAGTGGACAGTCACCATATGGAATCACATATCCGTTATGTTTCTCTTCCATGTATACTGTTTCAGCTTCAGTGAATACTGCATTCTCTTCATCAATATTCCACATCTGAAGAAACATGAGTGTGAAACTCTGAACAGCATCTCCCTTAAGCATTACAGCAGTATCCTTCCAGTGTCCCAGTCTGCTTCCGGAGTTGATATATTCATCTGCAAGATTGATTCCGCCATTGAATGCGACTTTACCATCAATTACAAGAATCTTTCTGTGGTCACGGTAGTTGTACTGTGTAGTAACAAAAGGCATAGGTGGCATCCATACCTTGCATTTTATGCCAAGAGCTTCCAGCTTTTTAGGATAATCTCTTGGAAGACGGGTAAGTTCACATGTACCATCATACATTACTCTTACATCAACACCTGTCTTTGCTTTATCTGCAAGTATCTTCAGAATTCTTCCCCACATATCACCTTCAGATATTATGAAATATTCAAGGAAGATAAACTTTTCTGCTTTTGTCAGTTCTTCAAGAAGTGCTTCAAACTTCTTCTCTCCACTTTCAAAGTATCTGACATCAGTATTCCCATACAGTGGTGAAACAGCAGAACGGTTGAGATACTCAACAAGATTGTCAAGTCCTGAATCCGTTACTTCATCTCTTTTCAGGATTTCGCTTCTGTCTCCTGCAGCACTTCTGCTCTCATCAATCAGCTCTCCTATCCTTTCCTTTACTGCTCTATGTACAGGATCTCTCCTTACAAAAAACAGCATTATGGAAGATGGAACAGGAAACAGCATCAGAAGAAACAGCCATGTGATTTTTGCTGATGATTCCATGCTGCAGTTGAAAAGATAGAGAACCATGGCAATGGAAAAAATATACTGTGCTGAAATGAACAGACTGAAATATGCACTGAAGAAATGAAAGATTCCTGCAAGAATAACAATCTCAAGAAGCATCAGAAGCATAACAATACCCGTGCGGCTGAATATGAGCTGCAGCAGTCTTCTGTTCTTTCCGTTCAGGAGTTTAAGTTCATCATTCTGTCCCATTGTTTTCCCCTTTTCTTACCCCTCTATTATATCCTATCTTTTCTTTACGTACAAAGAGAAGATTGTGTGAAATATCAAAGGAGAGACCGAAGTCTCTCCCTATACATGATCATATATGCTACTGAAGCTGTGAAAGGATTGATGGGTCCTTTATCCTGCTGTCCTCTGCAAGAAGAATAATCTTTGACATGATTTCTGCTGTCTTTGGATCTTCGTCTGCAAATGGAAGGAATATACGGCCTCTCTGCTGTGAGTGAACCGGAAGAATTGCAAGTGCTCCCTTTCCAACTGCATGAACAATACCAGAACCAAGATGTACTGTGTATTCTGAAAGTTTTCCATAAACCTTTGCATGCTTTTCCAGGAATTCCACATTGGAAAGTTTCATAAGACCTGTAAGTTCCTTTGCAATCGCTCTTCTCATTTCTACTGTTGAGTGGCTTGTTTCAGCATCAACACCACCAACGTATGCAACTGAAACTACAAGGTCCAGGTCACGCATGATTTCAGAGAAGCATACAGGGTCAATATCAGTAAGCTTTACAGGCTCTTCAGTTCTACGGTTGTAGAACCTGATTTCTTCAAGAGTTGGAGCTTCCACATCTGCTGCTGTAAACCAGTCCGCATAGGAGTAGAGTCTTACC
>JAKSSM010000024.1 GCA_024403065.1 Clostridia bacterium
TGGAACGTACTCAACAAGGAAAGACGTGGTGAATATCTTGGTTCAACTGTTCAGATTATTCCTCATATCACAAATGAAATCAAAGAGTTTGTCTATCGTGTAGGAAAGAAGACTTCTGCTGATGTGGTTATTACTGAAATCGGCGGTACAGTTGGAGACATTGAATCTCAGCCATTCCTTGAAGCTGTAAGACAGATTTCTCTTGAAGTCGGACGTGAAAACAGTCTTTTCATTCATGTTACACTTGTACCATTTTTAAGCGGTTCTGACGAACACAAAACTAAACCTACTCAGCACTCTGTAAAGGAACTTCAGGGTCTTGGAATTCATCCAAGCATTGTTGTTCTTAGATGTGACAAACATCTTGAAGAGTCTGTTTTCAAGAAGATTGCGCTTTTCTGCAATGTAAAGGAGGATTGTGTAATTGAAAACATTACACTTCCATGTCTTTATGAAGCACCACTTATGCTTGAAGAAAAGGATTTCTCATCAGTAGTCTGCAGAGAACTGGGATTATCTACTCCTGAACCTGACCTCAAGGAATGGACAGAAATGGTAGATAAGATCAATTCACTTAAGGAAAAGATTACAATTGGACTTGTAGGTAAATATACTGAACTTCATGATGCATATCTTTCAGTAGCTGAAGCATTACGTCATGCAGGTTATTCAAACGATGTTGAAGTTGATATTTCATGGATCGATTCCGAAGACATCAATGAAAACAATGTAGGAGAAAAACTTAAGGGTTTAAATGGTATCATAGTACCAGGCGGATTCGGAAGCCGTGGAATCGAAGGAATGATTCTTACTGCAGAATATGCAAGAGTAAACAGAGTTCCATACTTTGGAATATGTCTTGGAATGCAGATAGCGGTAATATCCTATGCAAGAAATGTCCTTGGACTTAAAGATGCAAATTCCGGTGAATTTGATGAATGCTGCAGGCATAAGGTTATTGATTTTATGCCTGATCAGTATGAAGAAATAGACAAGGGTGGTACTTTAAGACTTGGTTCATATGTTTGCAACATAAAAGAGGGAACACTTATGGAAAAGTGTTATGGAACTCTTCAGGTATCAGAACGTCACCGTCACAGATATGAATTCAACAATGAATATAGAGCTGCTCTTTCAGATGCAGGTCTTACAATCTGTGGTGTATCACCTGATGAAAGACTTGTTGAAGCAGTAGAAATTACTGATCATCCATTCTATATCGGTGTTCAGTTCCATCCTGAATTCAAGTCAAGACCAAACAGACCTCAGCCAATATTTGATGGATTCATTGCTGCATCAAAGAAAAACATTTAGTTAAGAAAAAAAATAAGGATGTGCTTAATTGCACATCCTGTTTTTATGCTTGAAACTATTTGCTTTTCTTCTTGAAGATTGACTTTCTGAAGAGATATACCTGAAGAACTACGAAATATGCGAGACAGATTAACCATGTGATAACAGGCATCTTAGGGCACATTGTA
The DNA here is from genome assembly GCA_024403065.1 of Clostridia bacterium. Classification (GTDB taxonomy): domain Bacteria; phylum Bacillota; class Clostridia; order Peptostreptococcales; family Anaerovoracaceae; genus JAKSSM01. The sequence goes on from JAKSSM010000024.1 coordinate 1,482, forward strand.
GCTACAATCATCATTGGAAAACCAAGAGCAATAGCAGGGAAGTTCTGATAAACAAGGTTATCAGCTGCATGAGTCTTGAATTCTGGGTCAACTTCTCTTAAGAGAATCATACCAGTTGAAGCTGTTCCAGTAAGCATACCATACCAGCAGAGGAACTGTTCTTCTACGCAGTCCTTGAATACAGTCTTGCAAGCTACTCTTAAGTAGAGGTAAGTAACAACTGCACCAACAACAGCAAGGATAAGTAAAGCCCACCATGTATCCTTGAGGAATTCGATACGGATAGCAGCAATACCTGTAATAATCATGATATCGAAGCATAATCCGCAGATTCTGTTCATAAGGAATGAGTTAACATACTGCTTCTTTACAACACCTTTTTTGTTGAGTGAGGATAAAACCTTCTTTACAAGTGTAGCGAAAAGTACACCGAAGAGGAAGTTGAATCCGTAGAGGATTGACTGGAATCCAGGAACAAGGCTTGCAAGGAAGTAGATTGCAAAGTATGCGAGAAGGTAAGTAGCAAATACGATGGATACCTGAATTGACATCTTGTCAATTGATCCGTTCATTGGAACTTCGTCCTTTGATTCGATCTGTTCACTGTTTAATGCTTCAATGATATCTTCATCATTAAACTTGTACTGACCACGCTTCTTCATGATGTTGAGGTGAATAACTCCACCGATTGCTGCTGAAAGGAAACCACATGCAGCAATTGAAAGGCCGAATGTCTTTCCGCCAACGAAACCATAGTCTGTTTCATAGATATTTCCGTAGTTCATTGCCTGGCCTGTACCCTGACCATATCCGAATGGAAGGATAATACCTGATGCTGAGAAGAAGTCCTTTACAACGAGTGCAATAAGGATTGTAATACCAAGTCCAAAGATTGCCTGGATAAGGTAACCGGAAACAGTTGTTACACCTGAGTCAATGATTTCTACTGTTCTCTTCTTGCCGAATTTTGCGCTTGCACTTCTGTATGTTGAAGAAATGAAACCAAGAGCAAGGCAGTGATATGTGAGAAGTTCAAGTGTTGCCTGACCATTACCACCGAAAAGATTTTCATTGAACATTACGTTTCCTGTAATATTCTGATAGATAACTGCAATTATGAGCAGGATAATTCCGCCAAGAACTGATGTTGGAATAAGTGACTGCTTTAAAAATCTGAATTGTTTCTTTAAGAGGTTTGCAAAGAGCAGTGTAATACCGAGTACTGCCATAAGTGCAATGAATCCCCATACGCTAGAGTCCCAAAAATTTGTCATCGTTTTCTCCTTTGATTATATGTTGATATCTATAATAGAAGTGCATGTATTTCAGAGGGTTGAATCTCTTGTCGCCTTTGAACTGGTACACTTTATCATTGTGGTAAATATTCAGTTTGTTTCTGTTTACACAGGAAACTGCTGTTACATTATCGAAATCAAGAACAAGCTCAGTTCCTTCATATGTAGCGGTGATACGGTCACTGTAGAGTCTTACTTCGGCGTTTTCAGCGAGTTTTATCTTCTTTACATATGGAATTACATTGATGAGTTTTGTGCTGTCCTTATAGACTGGCTTATCTTTGCCGTATTCTTTGATTGTGTCAGTTGAATTTATGAAATTTTCCTGAGCATCATACCATTCCTTGAGGTTTCTGTAAGGCATTTCACCTTTAAGAGGCTCAAGTGTTTTCTTTGAAGTGTATATGGATTCATTTCCACATTTTCTGCAGCGGATATGGTCACCTGAAGATTCGAAAGTGCTGAGTCCACATTCAGGGCAGATATATAGGAATCTTTCTACATATTCTGCATTGTTCTTACAGAAGAATTCTTCATTTGATGTACTCTCATCAATATCAAGATTGTCATGAATGAGTTTGAGAAGTTCTTCGTCGGAAAGTTTCAGATAGTTTTCTGGCTGAACTACCTTTGAAACACGTGCTGTCATTTTGCCTGAACGAACTTTGTCTGCCCATCTTGGCATTTTTCCGTAACCACCTTCTATAAGGCAGACAGCGACAGGGAGCTTGCGAGATCTTGCAAATTTTGTGATAGCAGGATTCATATATCCTGTTGCACCTGAATAGGTTCTGTTTCCTTCAGGAGCAAGGCATATTGAACCACCTTCCTTGGCAACTCTCATACTCTGTTTTACAGCTCGTACATCTGTAGCATTCTTTTTGATTGGAATAGGTCCCTGAACGTAGGAAAGGGCTTTGGAGATAAAACCGTTTGTGAAAAGGTCCTCACTTGCAATGAAGTAGATTGGCTTGTTGAAAGCCATACTTACGAAGAACTGATCTCCACCTGTTGTATGGTTCATCATGATGAGATACTGACCATCCTGGTCAGAAAACTTTTCTACATCAATGTTGAACTTCAGTCTGTTTGCAAGAAGAACAGCAGGACCAAGAAGCTTCTTGATTGTTACATGTCTTTTAAGTACAAATTTGTTTTCGCTCATGTTAATACTTTCTTAAGTGTTTGCGATATACGTAGTGTTTCTAATCTGAAATATTATAACCTATATATATGTCAAAATCAATGTTTTTTGATTAGCCCATCTAATTATATTACAAGAATTATTACCTTTGTGGTATAATACAGAACAGATGGAGGACATTATGAATTTAGAGCTATTAGAACAGTTCAGAAGAGGTGGAGAACTCATTTCAGGACTCGATTACGAGACAGGAAATGCCAGACTTTTCATTGAATCTGAGGGACATGTTTATTCAACAAAGGAAGGTACGGACCTTTCTGAAATACAGGAGTCTGATATTGAGGTAGAAGCATGCGTTTCACTTCCGTCAGAAAGGAAATCAATGGTACTTTCATATACACCATATCTTATGAAGTGTCTTGATAAAGCTGTTACTTTCACTGCACCTCTTGATGATATGGCGCAGATTGTAGGCCCTGTTTTCCGTATTTCAGACTGTCAGAATGAGAACTTCCTTACATCAGCAAAAGTAAGAAAGAATCTCAGAAAAACCAATGCAACTCTTGTCATTTCTGATGTGAAAGACGGTACGATATCAGGTTTCACATTAACTGTAGGACGTGACATAATTGAAGCAGTGACAGCACTGATGGTCCTTGAAAAGTGTGCAAAGGCATCACTCCTTGCATCAGTTCTTTCCACTCCAAAGCCGGTAAACTATATTTTTGCGAGAAAAATGAAGAAAATATATGACGGCAAGTATTCCAATAACCTTATCAATGGTTTTACACATAATTCTGAAACTGAAATGAGTGAAAGGGAAGCACAGTTAAGACAGGAAATCGTTGAACACGGGCTTAAACTTGTTTCATCCAGACTTGTTGAACGTTCATGGGGGAATATATCTGCAAGACTTGATGAAAAGTATATGCTTGTAACACCATCAGGAATTGAATACAAGGACCTGCTTCCTCAGGATATTGTCAAAGTTGATATTGAGACTCTTGAATATGAGGGCGGGTTAAGACCTACATCAGAAAAGAATCTTCATGCTTTAATCTACAGAACAAGAAATGATGTAAATGCTATTGTTCATACTCATTCAGACTGTCTTTCAGCATTTGCTGTTGCATGGGAGGATATGCCGATTCTTAAAAAATACAGAAAAGAACTTGGTGAAAAAATAAAATGTTCTTTTTATGGAATGTCAACAACAGAAAAACTTGCAGTAAATACTGTAAAGGCAATTGAGAACAACACTGGAGCAATTATTGCAAATCACGGAATGGTTTCAGTTGGAAAATCAGTAAGTGATGCCTTCAGAAAAGCAGAACTTCTTGAAGATAATGCTAAAGAAATAATAAGATTAGGAGAAGAAAAATGATCAGTATTGATTGTCACTCATCAATCAGAATTGAAGGAAAAGACGCAGTAATCTATGTAGATCCTTTCCATATTGCAGAAGAAAAGCATGATGCAGACCTGGTACTTACAACACATGACCACTTTGATCATCTTTCACCAGAAGATATTGAGAAAGTAAAGAATGACAATACAACTGTAAAGCAGCTTAAACCAGGCGAAACTCTTGAGGTAAAGGGTGTAAAAATCAAGGCATATCCTGCATATAACGAGAAAAAGCAGTTCCATCCAAAAGAAAACAACTGGGTTGGATATATGCTTATGGTTGACGGTAATAATATTTATGTTACAGGTGATTCTGATGCACAAATTAAGCTTGATGAACCTGTAGACATTCTCTGTATCCCTGTTGGTGGAACATATACATTTGATGCCGAGGAGGCTGCAGCATATACAAATATGCTTATGCCAAAAACTGCTATTCCAACACATTATGGCGAAATCGTTGGAGAGAAGAATTCAGGAGAAAAGTTCAGGGAACTGGTAGATGATAGGATTCAGGTTGAAATTAAAATCAAATAGAAAGAGAAAACCATCCGTACGAACTGATGCGCAGAAAGAACTCATGAAAAGGGCAAAGTCTGTTATTCCTCCACGCGTGGAATACTATGCCGGAATTATGGGATTAAGCTATGAGAAAGTATATATACGCCTTCAGAAAACCAGATGGGGTAGCTGTTCAAGTAAAAAGAATCTCAGTTTCAATGCGCTTCTCGCTCTTATGCCAACGGAGGTTCTTGACAGTGTCATAGTTCATGAACTGGCACATCTTAAGTATATGAATCATCAGAAACTGTTCTGGAATCTGGTGTACAGATATTTCCCAAAAGAGAAGTATGCAGCCTGCAGAAAATATCTAAATTCAGAAGGTATGAAAATCATGAAAGAAATGGGTGTAAGATAGCATTTCTTAAGGGTATATTCTGTTGACTTTTTGATATCTGTAATATATAATTTCTAGGTAATTTCATAGAGACGGTGAAAAAGAGGAGTAGGTAGGGTTAGCACCTGTAGAGAATCGCAATCGTGGCTGAAAGTTGCGTAGGAAAGCTTATACTGAAGGTTGCTTTGGAGTCTCAGTATAAATAAGAGCCAGTTTGACTGGAATTAAGGTGGTACCGCGGAATATTTCGTCCTTATGCATATGCATAGGGACTTTTTTTATACAAGGAGAAGAAATATGGAAAAGAATTTAGCAAAAACGTACAGCCCAAAGGAATTCGAAGATCGAATCTATAAAATGTGGGAAGAAGAAGGCTGTTTCATATCCAATGTTGATATGGACAAGAAGCCATTCACAATTGTGATGCCACCACCAAACATCACAGGACAGCTTCATATGGGTCATGCTCTTGACCACACACTTCAGGATGTACTTATCAGATACAAAAGAATGAAGGGATTCAATGCTTTATGGGTTCCTGGTTCTGACCATGCTTCAATTGCAACAGAAGTAAAGGTTGTTAACAGTTTAAGAGAAAAGGGAATCTCAAAGGAAGATTTAGGTCGTGAAGGATTCCTTGAAAAAGCCTGGGAATGGAAGGAAGAATACGGCGGAAGAATTACAAGACAGTGCAGAAAACTTGGTGACTCATGTGACTGGTCAAAGGAAAGATTCACAATGGATGAAGGCTGCTCAAACGCAGTAAAGGAAGCTTTCATAAGACTTTACAACAAGGGACTCATCTACAGAGGCCACAGACTTGTTAACTGGTGCCCATCATGTATGACATCACTTTCAGATGCAGAAGTTGAACACGAGGACAAGAGCGGAATGTACTGGTACTTCAGATATCCATCTGCAGATGGTTCATCTGATGGTATTATTGTTGCTACATCAAGACCTGAAACAATGTTTGCCGATGAAGCTATCGCAGTAAATCCAGCTGATGAGAGATATAAGGATATGGTTGGAAAGAAGGTACTTGTACCTGTAATCAACAGAGAAATTCCAATCATTGCAGACCCATATCCAGATATGGAAAAGGGAACTGGTGCTGTTAAGATTACTCCAGCGCATGACCCTAACGACTTTGAAGTTGGTATCCGTGCAAAGCTTGGTACACCACAGTGTATCAATGAATCTGCTCATATGACTGCTCTTGCAGGAAAATATGAAGGTCTTGACAGATATGAATGCAGAAAGTTATGGGTTAAGGAACTTGAAGAAAATGGTTTCCTTGTAAAGACTGAAGAAAAGGTTATCCCAATGGGAACATGCTACAGATGCCATACTGTAATCGAAGATATGATTTCAGATCAGTGGTTCGTAGCTATGGAAGAACTTGCAAAGCCTGCAATCAGAGTTGCAAAGGAAGGCGCATTAAAACACGTACCTGACAGATTTGAAAAGACATACCTTCACTGGCTTGAAGAAATCAGAGACTGGTGTATTTCAAGACAGCTCTGGTGGGGACACAGAATTCCAGCATACTACTGCGAAGACTGTGGGGAAATGGTTGTTGACTATGACATGCCAAAGGTTTGCCCTAAGTGCGGAAAGACTCACTTCAGACAGGATGAAGACGTTCTTGATACATGGTTCAGTTCAGCTCTCTGGCCATTCTCAACACTTGGCTGGCCAAATCAGACTGAAGAACTCAAGTACTACTATCCAACTGATGTACTTGTAACAGGATATGATATCATCTTCTTCTGGGTAGTAAGAATGGTATTCTCCGGTATGGAATACATGGGAGACGTTCCATTCCGCGATGTTTATGTTCACGGACTTGTAAGAGATGCTCAGGGAAGAAAGATGAGTAAATCTTTAGGTAATGGTATTGACCCACTTGAAGTAATCAATGAATATGGTGCAGATGCCTTAAGATTCATGCTTTCAACTGGTATTACACCAGGTAACGATATGAGATTCAAGGAAGACAAGCTTGAATCAGCAAGAAACTTCGCAAACAAGCTCTGGAATGCGTCAAGATTCGTAATAATGAACCTTCAGAATGAAGACGGTTCATTCAAGGAACTTGCAAAGTGCTGTGAAGGATGCTGCGGATGTGCATGTGCTGATTCAACTGATTTCAAGTGCATCAATCTCAAAGAAGAAGACAAGTGGATTATTTCAGAAATCAACAGTGCTGTTGAATATATTGACAGTGCTATGGACAGATACGACCTTGCTCTTGCTGGTCAGAAGGTATATGACCTTATCTGGAATACATACTGTGACTGGTATATTGAACTTGCAAAGTCAAGACTTTATGGTAACGATGAAGAAGACAAGAAGGTATGCAGATTCGTTCTTGTAATGTGTCTCAAGAACATGCTTAAGCTTCTTCACCCATTCATGCCATTTATCACAGAAGAAATCTGGGGTTACCTTCCACATGGAGAAGGTGAAAAGGGTTACCTCATCGGAAGCGAATGGCCAAAGTACAGTGATGCCTGGAAGTTTGAAAAGGCTGGAAGCATCCTTAACCATGCAATGGATTCCATTAAGGCTATCAGAAACATCAGAGCAGAAGCAGATGCTGCTCCATCAAAGAAGCTTCATGCATACTTCGTTTGCGACAGCAAGTGTGCAGATGAATTTGATGCAGCAAAGACATATATCAAGAATCTTGCAAATCTTGCAGAACTTGAATTCATTCCATCAAAGGACAATCTTGGAGATGTTAAGTCAGCAGTTATTGATGGCTGTGAAATCTTCATCCTTCTTGATGACCTTGTAGACTACAAGGTTGAATTCGAAAAGCTTACTAAAGAAGTTGCAAGACTTGAAGGAGAAGTTTTAAGATCAGAAAAGATGCTTTCAAATCCTGGCTTTGTAAACAAGGCTCCTAAGGAAAAACTTGAAGCAGAACAGAAGAAGGCTGAAATGTACAAGGACATGCTTTCAAAAGCAAAGGAACAGCTTGAACTTGTAGCCAAGAAGGTGAAATAGAGTTGGATACTGTAGATAGAATTCACGAACTTGAAAAATTTGGATCGATGCTTGGACTCGAAAGAATCTCCAGGCTTCTTTCCATGCTTGGAAATCCTGAAAAGGATCTGAAGTGCATTCATGTAGCCGGTACAAACGGCAAGGGTTCTGTTTGCATGTATATCTACGAAATGCTTAGAGCAGAAGGATACAAGGTTGGACTTTATACATCACCATTCCTTGAAGTTTTCAACGAAAGAATTCAGTTTGATGGCAGAATGATAACTGATGAAGAAGTCGATTTCTACACAGGTAAAGTTTTCAAGGCTGTTGATGAGATGAAGAGTCAGGGCCTTGAATCTCCAACTGAGTTTGAAGTTATTACTGCTGCGGCATTTCTTTATTACAAGGAGATGAATGCTGACTATGTTGTTCTTGAAGTTGGACTCGGGGGAAGACTGGATGCAACAAATGTCATTACATCACCACTTGTTTCAGTAATCACTTCTATTTCCTTTGACCATACTGAACGTCTCGGAAACACACTTGCACTTATCGCAGGTGAAAAGGCTGGAATCATCAAAGAGGGATGTCCTGTTGTTTCCTCTGCAAGAGCTGTTGAGGCATATAACGTGATCAAGGGTAAAGCTGAAGAAAAGGGATGTGAGTTCTATACAACAAGATTTATCCAGTACAACACAAAGTATGAAACAATAAACGGTTCCAGATTTGATGTTACAATACTTGACAAGGCATTCACTGACCTGGAAATTTCAATGATTGGAAAGCATCAGAATGAAAATGCAATCTGCGCTCTTACTGCAGTTCTTGTAATGAAGAAGAATGGCCTTAAGATTTCTGATGAAGCAATCTATAAAGGACTCAAGAAAGCAAAGCAGATTGGACGATATGAAGTAATGTCAAAAGAACCTCTTGTTATTATTGATGGTGCACACAATCCTGATGGGGCAAGAACCTTAAGAGAAGCTACACAGCCAATATTAAGAGGAAAGAAAATCCTTATGGTATGTGGAATGCTTGCTGATAAGGATACAAGAGCGGCACTTTCTGAATTCACAAAGATTTCAAAGGACTTTATTGTAACTACTGTACCTAATCCAAGAAAGATGAACCCTAATGATCTTGCATCACAGATTGAGGAATTCGGTAGAAGTACATATATAGCAGCAGAACCATATGAAGCAATTCAGCTTGCAGAAGAAATGGGAAGAAGCTTTGATGCTACAATCTATTGCGGATCTCTTTATCTGATAGGACATATCAGGTCACTTATGAGAGGTAAAAAGAATGTTTAAATTCAACATGAACCCAACAGATGAATATGAAAGACTTGCTGAATTCTTCAAGGCAAATGGTGTAGCCATGGGAGAAGGAACACTTCTTAAAGCATGGAAAATCACTCAGGCAGAAGATTTCCTTGTCGCAGGACTTGTTTTTGGAGAAAATGATGGTAAGTTCTATGTTCTTGGACTTGCTGTTGACAGAATACTGAGAAAGTTTGGACTGGGAAAAATCCTTATAAACAAGGCTAAGGATGAAGCAAAAAAGAGGGGTGGAAATGGCCTTTATGTTCTTACATCTGTTCCAGAATTTTTCTTAAAGAAAGGTTTTTCATATGAAGCAGAGGGTAGAACTGAAAATGGTCCATTCCTAATGAAAACAGATTTATAATTTCACACAAAATACACTTAGAAAAATGCGATTTATATCGCATTTTTTTGTGCTTTATAGTATAATGCACTATGTATGATTATAATACGGCGGAGTATGTGCTTGTTTAAAAAACAGTATACTTTTGCCATATAGGAGGAATTGTGGCAACTAACGAAATCTGCAGGGTTTTGGGATATGAATTCAATGACAGGAGTCTTCTTGAAACCGCACTTACACATAAATCAATTCATATGGATAAGGGATACAGCAGAATGGATAATGAAAGACTGGAGTTCATTGGTGATGCACTTCTTGATGCAATAATTGGTATTGAACTCTATCAGAAGCTTCCAGCTGCAACAGAAGGAGAACTTACAAAGAAAAGAGCAGACATTGTATGTGAACGTTCTCTGGCAGTAATTGCTAAAAAGATCAATCTCAGTTCATATATGCATTTCAGTCATGGTGCATTTGCAAATAATGTGACTGAAAAAGATTCAGTCCTTGCGGACTGTGTGGAAGCCGTTATTGGTGCCATATATCTGGATTCTGGTTATGAGGCTGTAAAAGAGTTCATTTTGAGGTTAATGGGTGAAGTCATTGAAGATTCCATTCAGGGAAACCTTGCTATGGATTACAAGTCAGAGTTACAGGAATATTTCCAGAAAAAGAAGAAGGATATTAACATAAGCTACATAGTAGAAAAAGAAGAAGGTCCAGCTCATAACAGAATGTTCTATATCAGAGTAGAAGCAGATGGCATAGTTTATGGCCATGGATCAGGATATTCAAAGAAAAGCGCAGAAATGGAAGCAGCAAAAGAAGGCTTGCTCTTCTTAAAAAAGGAGAACAGATAGATGTATTTTAAAAGATTGGAAATGCAGGGATTCAAATCATTTGTAGAACCGGTTGTAATTGATTTCAATACCGGGGTTACTTGTGTAGTTGGTCCGAATGGTTCAGGAAAAAGTAATTTAAGTGATGCCATCAGATGGGTACTTGGTGAACAGAGTGCAAAAAGTATCCGTGCAGGAAAGATGGAAGACATCATTTTCTCAGGTACAGCAACACGTAAGCCAAGAGGAATGGCTGAAGTAACTCTTGTAATTGACAATGAAGACGGAAGTCTTCCAATTGACTACAGTGAAGTATCAATCACAAGAAGACTTTACCGTTCAGGTGAAAGTGAATACCTTATAAACAACAATCCTTCAAGATTAAAGGATATCAAGGAACTCATCATGGATACTGGTATCGGTGTTGATGGATACTCCATCATATCCCAGGGTAAGATTACTGATCTTGTTGAATCCAAACCAGAAGCACGTCGTGAGGTTTTTGAAGAAGCCGCAGGAGTTGTTCTTTACAAAACAAAGAAGCAGGAAGCTGAAAGAAAACTTTCTGCAACACAGGTCAATCTCGACAGAGCAAATGATATCGTAAACGAAATAGAAAGCCGTATTGATACATTAAAAGAAGATTCAGAAAAGGCAAAGGAATATCTTGAGCTCCGTGACAGAAGAAAAGATCTTGAAATCAATATTACTCTTCGAAATGTCGAAAAGTATACTGAATCAAATGAGCAGGGTAAAAATGATGTAATGGACCTTACAAACAGAATCGAAGCTGCGAAGTTTGAACAGACAAGACTTGATATAAGGGTTGGTGAAATGAGAGAGCGTTTTGATACACTTGACACTCTTTCATCTGATGCGAGAGACAGTCTTCTTGAAACTGTAGAAGCAATCAATGAAATTACTTCACAGAATCAGGTTGATAACGAGAAACTTACAGCAATCAACAATGATATTGAAAGACTTAACGGGGAACTTGCTGAGCTTAGATCTGACCTTGAAAGTGAACTCGGTTTCTCAGAAGACAAGGAAAAGGCAAGATATGACCTTGAAAAGCAGATGGATGATGCCAATACAGCTCTTCAGGAGGCATTACAGCTCTATACTTCCGCATCAGCAAAGAGTATTGAAATAAGTCAGTCAATTGAAGACTCAAAGCAGGAGATGCTTGAGCTTTCAAGACTTGCAGTTGAAAAGCGTGGTGACGTAAAGTCCTATGAGCAGTATAAAGAAACACTTTTAAAGCAGAAGGAAAATCTTCTTCAGGAAGAAAAGGAGAGCGAAAACTCAAATTCCGACATGCTTAAGGCAATTGAGAATGCCGAAAGTGAACTTAAAACAAATGAAAATGCAATTGCTGAAAACAGCAATGACCAGACAAAGAAGAGAACTGAAATCAATGAGTCAGTATTCCTTTTAAGAGAAAAGAAGACTGAACTTGAAGATATGAAAATCAGATTCGGTACACTCAAGTCAAGAAAGAAAACCATCGAAGAAATGGAATCCAACTACGATGGATACAATAATGGCGTACGTTTCATAATGAAACAGAACTTAAGTGGAATCTATGGTGTTGTTGCTGAGCTTATCAAATCTCCTGTAGGATATGAAACTGCAATCGAAACAGCCCTTGGTGCTGCAATGCAGAACATTGTCTGTGAAAAGGATGCTGATGCAAAGAAGGCAATAGGTCTCTTAAAAACAAATTCAGCAGGTAGACTTACATTCCTTCCGGTTGAATCTGTAAAGGGTAAGAAATCAGCTGTCAATCCGGCAATTGAAAAATCAAGAGGATATCTTGGAATAGCATCAGACCTTGTTGAATATGACGAGAAATTCACTGGAGTAATGAGCTATCTTCTTGGAAGAACGGTAATTGTTACTGATATGGATACTGCCGTATCCCTTTCAAAGGTAGAAAACAGCGGTTTGAGATATGTAACTCTTGATGGTGAAGTAATTACATCAGCAGGATCAATTACAGGTGGCAAATACAGAAATCAGTCAGCAAACCTGCTTTCAAGAAAGAATGAAATTGAAAAGCTTGAACAGGATATTTCAACACTTGAAGACAGTATCAGAACACTGTCAGATGAAGTTTCAGAGAGAGAAAATAGAAATACTGATCTTTCGAATGAACTTGCTGCACTTGTAAATGCCGAAAGAGAATTAAAAATCGTAGCAGCAAATATCAATGCAAGACTTGAATCCTTAAAGGGAAATTCAGAAGAAGCCTTAAATGCAAAGGAAAAACGTGAACGTGCGCTTAAAAACATCGAAGATGACTTTATTAATGCTGACAGCCTGATTGCTGATGCATTAAGAGAAGCTGAGGCCTTTGAGCTTTCTGTAAAGGGAATTGAGGCTGAAGTAGCAGTCAGAAACATTGATTATGACAACAGCAGAAATGATGTTGCAGCTGCAAATGACAATGTAACTGACAAGAGAATAGCACTCAACTCTCTTGACAAGGAAATGGAAAAGCTTGAGTCACTTCTTCAGATAAATCTCGACAATATTGATGATCTTACTGAAAAAATCGATGGCAAGGAAGAAGAACTTGAAAAGGCTGAAGAGAAAAAGCAGAAGATGGTCTATGGAAATACCGGTTCTGAAGATACTCTTCTTTCACTTGAAGCTGAAAAGACTCGTCTTAATGAGTACATTAAGGAAGTAGACGATGAAAAAGCAGCACTTTCAAAAGAACTTGATGCTGTTGTAAAGGAACAGTCTGCAAATACAACAAAGCTTAACGGCATGATTGCGGACAAGGAAGAATACAATATCAAGCTTGCCAAGAATGAAACTCAGCTTGATATGCAGAAGAACAAGCTTCTTGAAGAATTCGAAATCTCATATGCACAGGCCCTTACATACAGAAAAGAGGACTTTGTTCTTTCAACTGCAGTAAAGGAAGCAAGAGATATCAGATACAGAATGGATGAACTTGGAGATGTCAATGTTGGTGCTATTGCTGAATATGAACAGGTAAGTGAAAGATACAAGTTCTTAAGTGAACAGAGAGATGACATCATAAAGGCAAAGGATGAACTTCTTGAAATCATCGGTAATATTGATAAGACAATAAGAGTAAGATTCAAGGATAATTTTGACAAGGTAGCTGAAAACTTTGAATCCACATTCAAGGAACTCTTTGGAGGTGGAGAAGCTGAACTTACACTTGTAGATGAAAACAATCCACTTGAATCAGGCATTGATATCAATGTTCAGCCACCTGGAAAGAAGATTCAGAACATTGACGCATTCTCTGGTGGTGAAAAGACAATGATCGGTCTTGCACTCATGATGGCTGTTTTAAAGACAAAACCAACACCTTTCTGTATTCTCGACGAAGTTGAGGCTGCGCTTGACGATGCAAACGTAGAGAGGTTTGCGAGATATCTTAAAAACTTCTCTGAAGAAACGCAATTTATAGTAATAACGCACAAGAAAGTAACAATGGAATTGTCCGACGCA
>JAKSSM010000025.1 GCA_024403065.1 Clostridia bacterium
GGAACACAAATATGAACTTAGAACTGAGAAAAGTTTGCATTAAGGACATCCAGTTTGCTGAGAAGTCATATATTGACGGAACAACACTGTATGTAAACCCTAAGGAACTTGAAGAATTAGTTCTCGAGGACACAAAAGTTAAGAGCGTATCCTTCGATATCGCACGTCCTGGCGAATCTGTAAGAATCGTACCAGTTAAGGATGTTATCGAACCAAGAGCTAAGCTCGAAGGTGGAGATATTTTCCCTGGTCTTTTCAGAGAAGATATGACTGAAGGCGGAAACGGTATTACTTATGCTTTAAAGGGTATGGCAGTAACAACTACTGGTCCAATCGTTGGATTCCAGGAAGGTGTTATCGACATGATGGGACCATGCGTAGACTACACAATCTACTCATCACTCTGCCACCTCTGCGTGCTTATCGAAAAGAATGACAACGTTGACCAGCATGACCACGAAGCAGTAGTTAGATTCGCTGGAATCAAGGTTGCAAAGAAGCTCGCTGAACTTGCTTTTGCTGTTGAGAACTTCGAAACAGAAACACTTGAATGGAAATCTGTAGCTGAAAAGGCTCAGGAATATCCTGAATTACCAAAGGTTGTATATGTTTACAACTGTATGGCTCAGGGATTACTCCATGATACATACTTCTACGGAAGAGACGCAAAGATTATCGTACCTACAATGGTAACTCCTGGCGAAATCTGGGATGGAGCTATTATCTCCGGTAACTGCGTATCACCTGGATCAAAGACAACTACTTACATGCATCAGAACAATGCAGTAGTAAGAGAATTACTCAAGGTTCACGGTAAGGAAATCAACTTCATGGGAATCGTACTTAATCCATTAATGACTACATTAAAGGAAAAGTTCAGAGACAGAATGCTCACAGTTCGTCAGGTTAAGATGCTTGGCGCTGACGGAGCTATCATCTCCCAGGAAGGTTTCGGTAACCCAACTACTGACCTTATGATCGTTTGCCAGGAACTTGAAAACAATGGCATCAAGACAGTAATCATCACTAACGAAGACGCTGGTGTTGATGGTATGTCAGAATCACTTCCAGACTCAGTTCAGGAAGCAAACGCTATCGTTTCAACTGGTAACTCAAATGCAACAGTTATGCTCCCAGCTATGGAAAAGACAATCGGAAATCTTAAGGAAGTTGAAAGAGTATGCGGCGGTAACGTTACATCAATTCAGCCAGACGGAAGACTTCTTCTTGAAATCCACGGTATCATGGGTGGACATAACTTACAGGGCAACACTAAGCTTGGTGCCATCACATTATAAAGAAAGGAGCGAATGTTATGAAGAAAATTTTATTCTATACAAACCAGTTCTTCGGTGGAATTGGTGCAGAAGACAAAGCATATCAGGAGCCTTTCTGTAAGGAAGGACCTGTTGGTCCTGGTATGGCTATCAATGCTCAGTTAAAGAAGGCTGGAATCGCTGAAGTTGTAGAAACAGTAATCTGCGGAGACAACTATTTCGCTGAAAACATCCAGACTTCACTTGATTTCGTTAAGGCTGCTATCGACCGCGTTCAGCCAGACCTCGTTATCGCTGGTCCTGCATTCAACGCTGGTAGATTTGGTATTGCTTCATGCGAAGTTTGTAAGTTCGTTATGGCAGAATACAACATTCCTGCAATTACAGGTCTCTACTGGGAAAACCCTGGTGTAGAAATGTACAAGAAGGACTGCTATATCGTTGAAACTGCTAAGTCAGCTGCTGGTATGGCTAAGGCTGTTCCAATCGTTGTAAGCTTAGCATCAAAGTTATTAACTGGCGAAAAGCTCGGTACACCAAAGCAGGAACACTACTATCCAAAGGGACAGAGAGTTAACACATTCCACGAATTAGATGGTGCTACTCGTGCTGTTAATATGCTTTTAAACAAGTTAGCTGGTAAGCCATACGAAACAGAACTTGAAATTTCTGTTTACGAAAAGGTTACACCTGCTGCTCCACTTAAGTCACTCGCTGAATCAAAGATCGCACTCTGCACAACAGGTGGTATCGTTCCTATGGGAAACCCAGACCACATGTATGCTGCTACAGCTAAGTTCTGGAAGAAGTACGATTTAGGTGATGCAACTGAACTCGAAGGCGGAAAGTGGGAATCAGTTCACGCTGGTTTCGACCCTGTATACGCTAACGAAGATCCAAACAGAGTTGCTCCATACAGAATGCTTAAGACTTTAGAAGCTGAAGGATTTATCGGATCAGTATATCCATATCTTTTAACTACAACTGGAAACTCAACTTCAGTTGCTGACGCTACAAAATTCGGTCAGGAAATGGCTCAGGATTTACTCGCTAACGGAGTAAATGGTGCAATCCTGACTTCAACATGAGGAACTTGTACACGTTGCGGTGCAACAATAGTTAAACAATTAGAAAAAGCAGGAATCCCTGCAGCTCATATTTGTACAGTTACCCCAATTTCAAAGACTGTAGGCGCAGCTAGAATTTCTGGTGCTCAGGCTATCCCTTATCCAACAGGAGATCCAAATCTCCCACCTGCTAAGGAAGTAGCTAGAGTAAGAGAAATCGTTACTGGAGCTCTCGAATTATTAGTTAAATAATTCAAATTGACAATTTGAAAGGGGAACAGTTCGTTCCCCTTTTTCTTTACCTTGGGGGTAGATGGGTGCTGGTGTGCCTTGCGGTCTTCAAAACCGTTGTGAGGGGTTAGGAGCCTCTCGGATGAGTTCGATTCTCATATACTCCCGCCATTTTTTAAGGAAAGGAATAAACTATGGAAAAAAGTTTATTAAGAAAACTCCCTAAGGTGGACGATCTTTTGAAGAATGAAAAGATTGCGCCTTTTTTTATTACCATGCCTAGAGAAAAGGTTACTGATGCTATCCGTACAGTAACAAACTTGAAGCGTGCACAGATTCTGAACGGTGAAATCAGCACACTCTGTGATGAGGATATAGTAAATGAAATCCTTGCCACATTGAGTGTTTCAAATAGAAAGAGCTTAAGACCTGTAATCAATGCTACAGGTGTAGTTCTTCATACAAATCTGGGTAGAGCAAATCTCTCCCAGTCAGCAAGAGATGCCGTAAACAGTGTAATATCAAACTACTCAACTCTTGAATATGACCCTCAGGCAGGTTCCCGTGGTTCAAGACATGTCCATGTGGAAAAGGTCATTCAGAAGATTCTTGGTGTTGAAGCATGTATGGTTGTAAACAACAATGCCTCAGCAACAATGCTTTCAATGGCTGCCATGGGAAGAGGAAAGGAAATGATAGTATCCCGAGGAGAACTTGTAGAAATCGGTGGTTCATTCAGAATCCCTGATGTAATGAAGGAATCCCAGGCAACACTTGTTGAAGTTGGAACTACAAACAAGACAAGAGCTGCAGACTACAGAAAGGCTATTACTGAAAATACTGCAGCAATCATCAAGGTTCATACATCAAACTACAAGATTATAGGGTTTACTGAAGAAGCGACATTGGGAGAACTCAGAACTCTCTGTGATGAAGTAAACCTTCCTTTAATATATGATATGGGTTCAGGCCTTATGCTTGATCTTCATGAATATGGTGTTGATGAACCGAATGTAAAGGATGCAATAAAGTCTGGTGCTGATATTGTTCTCTTCTCAGGGGACAAGCTTTTAGGCGGTCCACAGGCTGGTATTATTGTAGGAAAGAAAGAATATATCGACAGAATGAAGGCTCATCCTCTTGCAAGAGTTGTCCGCATCGACAAGATGACAATTGCAGCTCTTGAAGCCACATTCAACGAATACTATAACGAAGAAACTGCAAAGAAGAATATTCCTGTTCTTAAAATGATTACAATGAGCATGGAAGAAATGGAAAAGAAAGCTCTTCTCTTAAAGGAAAAGATTGACAGAATCGGTGTATTTGAAACAGCAGTTGAAGAAACAACAGGAGTTGTTGGTGGAGGCTCAGCCCCATCATCTGTTTTAAAGAGTATGGCGGTATCCATTACTGGTGGTGGATTTACATCAGAAAAGGTGGAAAAACTCTTAAGAAAGGGAGACCTGCCAATTGTTGCACGTATCAAGGATGAAAAGGTTCTTTTCGATATCAGAACAGTATTTGATAACGAACTCGACCTTATATCTGATAAACTCAGGGAAATAGCTGGTAAGTAATGAAGAATATAATAGTAGGTACTTCAGGACACGTAGACCATGGTAAGACATGCCTTATAAAAGCAGTTACCGGAATGGATACTGACAGACTGAAGGAAGAAAAGAAACGTGGAATTACAATTGAAAACGGATTTGCTGATTTTACCTATGGTGACTACAACATTTCAATTATCGACGTACCAGGTCATGAAAAGTTTGTAAGAAACATGCTTATGGGAATAGGTGGAATCGACCTTGTCCTTCTTGTAGTAGGTCTTGATGAAGGTGTAATGCCTCAGACTGTAGAGCATTTCAGAATTCTTTCCATGCTTGATATAAAGAAGGGTATCATCGTATACACAAAGCGTGATCTGATTGATGATGACATGTGGGTAGAGATGGTAAAGGAAGATGCAAGAGACCTTGTAAAGGGTACTTTTATGGAAGGTGCTCCAGAAATCGAGGTTTCATCCTATACAGGTCTTAACATTGACCGTCTTAAGGAAATGATTGTTGAAAACATTGACGATTCACTTCTTAAGAATGACAGCGATGACCTTTTCAGACTTCCAATAGATAGAGTATTCACTATTGACGGATTCGGAACAGTAATAACAGGAACTCTTACTGAAGGTAGGGTAAATGTTCAGGATGAAATAATGCTTTATCCAAAGATGATTCCTACAAAGGTAAGAAATATCGAAGTGCATAATGAAAATGTAAAGACTGCATTTGCTGGTCAGCGTACAGCACTTAACCTTCTCAACCTTAAAAAGGAAGAAATAGAAAGAGGTTCTGTTCTTGCAACTGTTGGAGGACTTAATCCATCCATGATGCTTGATGTAAAGCTTGAAGTATTCCGTGACAGCGAAAGAAGTATCATAAATGACAGCAGAGTACATTTCTATTCAGGAGCATCTGAAGCAGTTGCCCGTGTGGTTCTTCTTGACAGAGACACAGTAGGTCCTGGTGAGTCATGCTATGCACAGCTTAGACTTGAAGAGGAAATCGTAACAAGAAGAAACGACCGATTCATTGTCCGTTTCCTGTCTCCGCTTATTACAATCGGTGGTGGTGTAATTCTGGAAGAAACTCCACGAAAGCACAAGAGAAACGATGAAAGAGCGCTGGATGCTTTAAAGGTAAAGGACAGTGGAAATGATAAGGACATTCTTGAAGTATTAATAAAGGAAAATATTCTTGATGTTTCATCCCTTTCAAGAAAGATGAGACTTCCAAAGGAGAGGACAGAGAGTCTAATAAATGAGCTTCAGAATGATTCAAAGATTGTTGTCTTAAAGAACAGAACTGCAGTTCACAATGAATATATTGATATTATTGGAAGAATTGCAAAGGGAATTCTTGAAGAGTACCACAGGGAAAACGCCATGTCCTTCGGTCTTCAGAAGGAAGATTTCAAATCTAGAGTGCTTGTAAAAAGCGGCATAAAGGATAAGAAACTTCTTGATGAAATCGTATCAATACTTGAAGAAAGAAAAGTTATAAAGATTGAAGAGAACACTGTATCTCTCTTCGGTTTCAAAGTAAATATATCAAAGGATCTTACAGACAGAATTCTGAAGAAGTATCAGCAGGCAAAATTCGAAATGCCAACAGTAGATGATATCGTGAATGCTGAAAAGGACAAGAAGAATGCAAGACATGCAATAGACCTCCTTGAAAGAGAAGGAAAGCTTGTAAGACTTAACTATATGTACTATATCGCAAAAGAGTTCTATGATACAGCATTTGAAGCAGTAAGAGACATTACCGAAAAGAACGGAAGTATGGCACTTGCTGAATTCAGAGACAGAATCGGAACATCAAGAAAATATGCGATTCCAATCCTTGAATATATGGATGAAAAGAAAATCACAAAGATGAATGGTGAGGTTAGAGTATGGAATTTAAACAGTTAGAAGCATTTGTAAATGTTGTAAAGCTCAAGAGCTTTTCAAAGGCAGCAGAAGCAACATTTCTTACACAGCCAACAATAAGTACACATATCAATATGCTTGAAAAGGAGTTAGGTGTTACTCTTATTGACAGACACGGAAAAGAGTCCCGTCCTACAAAGGAAGGAAGAGCATTCTATAACTATGCTATAAACATTCTTAATACAAGAGAACGTGCTGTAGCAAAGCTTGGAGATTTTGCCAATGAGATTTCTGGAACTCTTGACATAAAGACTTCCACAATCCCTGGAGAATTCATTGTTCCTTCAATTGTTGCAAAGTTCAATGCAGAATTCCCAAATGCCAGATTCAATATTGAAGAAAGTGATTCTGAAAAGGTATGTAATGACATCCTTGATAACCTTGGTGAAATCGGATTCACAGGCAAGGAATCAAGCAACAATCTTAAATATGAACTTATCCTTCAGGACAAGCTCGTACTGATTACTCCTGACAATGAAAAGTTCAGAGCAATCAAGGAAGGAATCAATTATGTTACTGTAGGAGACATCAAGGATGAAATGTTCATCTTAAGAGAAGATGGTTCTGCTACAAAGAAGACATTTGAGGATGCCATTTCACAGAAATATGGTATTTCTGAACTCAAGGTATTTGCAAGCGTAAACAGTATTGAAGCTGTAAAGAAGTATGTTGCACTTGGTCTTGGCGTATCTGTTCTTTCTGAAGTATGTGTAGATGAAAATCAGGGTTATCTCTTCTTTGAATTCGGTGACCTTGATCTATTAAGAAACTTCTATATGGTATATAACAAGAATACAACTCTTTCACCAATTGCACACAGATTCAAGGATTTCGTAATTGAGAGAATAGCTAATGTATAGTCTGGGAAATTTCTTTGTTGACAATCTTGACTATCTTATAATTGTCGACAGAAACTATAAAATTCTATATAGCACAAGACATAATATTGTTTTCAATGAAAATGCCGACGGCAACCTTGCTGGTGCGGATTTCTTTGATGTGTTCAAGCTTTCAAAATCTGAATCCACCATTGCACGAAGCATAGAAGAAGGACAGATAATAGTTGCAAAGCATCAGAAGTTTACTGACTCAAAGGGCAAGGAGTTTATTACTGATAATATTACAATACCTATTATTGTAAAGGGTAATGTAATGGGGGCCATCGAACTTTCATGCGATGTAACTGATGAACTGAATATGTCTGAAACCAATGAGCGTTTCAACAACTTTGTCGAGAATGTAATAAGGGATGATGGAGAATATACATTTGATGATATTCTCACAATGGATTCTGATATGATAAATGCAATCGAAAATGCAAAGCTCCTTTCAAAGAACGGAGGGCATATTTTGGTTTATGGTGAGACTGGTACCGGAAAAGAACTTTTTGCTCAGTCGATAATAACTGAATCAGGAATTTCACGTGACAAGGTAGTAGTTCTTAACTGTGCAGCAATTCCAAAGAATCTTATCGAAAGTACACTTTTTGGAACTACAAAGGGAGCATACACGGGTGCTGAAGATATAAAAGGACTATTTGAAACGGCTGACCATGGGATTATATTCCTTGATGAACTTAACTCAATGCCATATGATGTGCAGAGCAAACTTCTAAGAGTGATCCAGGATGGTACATTCATATCCCTTGGTTCAAATGAAATAAAGAAAACAACTGCAAGAATTATTGCGGCAATAAATGTTGATCCTATGGATGCAATAAACAATGGTTCTTTAAGAGCAGACCTTTTCTACAGATTTTCAAATGGTCTCATAAGAATTCCTGCTCTTCGTGAAAGACCAAAGGATATAACATTCTTTACTGCATACTATACTGATTACTTTGCCAAGATGTATTCAAAGAAAATTACAGATATCTCGCAGGAGGTACTTGAGATGTTCTATGAGTACAGATGGGAAGGTAATGTAAGAGAACTTAAGAATACAATAGAGAGTATGATAGCTCTTTCTGATGAATCGGATACTCTTAAAAAGAGCAGGGCGCCAAGATATCTTGAAAGACAGATAATGAAGCAGCGAAAAGAAACAGGAATCGAGGATGTTGATGAGCTTTCGGAACTTTCCTATAGAGAAAAGATGGATGCAATCGAGAGAACAATTCTGATAGAGGCTCTTGTAAAAGCAAAAGGAAACAAAACGGAGGCATCAAGAATTCTTAAGATGCCAAGAAAAACTCTGGAATACAGACTGGAAAAACTGGGTGTTGAAATTTGACGAATGACAAAAAATGGTCGGCGAAAATTCGCCGATTTTTTGTTGAAATCAATGTGTATACAATGTACTTTTTGAAAAACATAGAAAATATCAAGTATTTCATTTAGTACATTGCGTTGGCACACGTTTTGCATTATAATAAGAACATAAACCATAAATGTGCGTTTTTAAACGCAAGAAAGGAGAATATTTATTTATGGAATTTGGTATTTTGTCATTATTACCAATCGTGCTCGCACTTATTCTCGCATTCGTAACTAGAGACGCATTACTCTCATTATTAGCCGGAGTAATCGTAGGTGTTTGCATGTTATTTGGACAGGACGTTCTTTGGAACGCAAAGGATCCTTTCAGAGGATTAGCATGTGTATTCCAGGAAGCTCTCGGAAACGCAGACTTCATCTGGGTACTCTGCATCGAAGTATTCATCGGTATTCTTGTTGCATACTTCCAGAAGTCTGGAGCTATCAAGGCTTTCTCAGACAAGATTGAAGGATTACACCTTGGAAGAAAAGGAACTGAATCATTAGCATTCGGTCTTGGTATGTTCATTTTCTTCTCAGACTACTTCTCACCACTCTACGTTGGTAACGTTATGAGACCTTTAACAGACAAGGCTAAGGCTTCAAGAGAATTCTTAGCATATGTTTGCGACTCCACTTCAGCTCCTATCTGCTGCTTAATTCCTTTCACTTCATGGGGAATCTATGTAGCTGGTGTTATCGCTGGTTATGGTGCAATCGCTGACTCTGCTGCTGGTCAGGCTGCTGTTATCGGCGCATTCAAGTACAACTTCTATTGTATCGCTGCTCTTGCTCTTTGCGGATTCCTTGGTTGTGGAATAATTCCTCACTATGGACCAATGAGAAAGGCTGAAAAGAGAGCTATGGAAACTGGTGCAGTTTATGCAGAAGGTTCAACTCCATTACTTTCAGGCGAATTAGACGCTATCAAGCCAAACGAAGACTGCAAGCCAAGCTTACTCCTTGACTTCATTATGCCAGCTATCATCATCATCGGAATCACAGTTGGTACTTATGCAGTTATCGGTTCAGCTAGAACATTAGAAGCTTTCATCGCTGCTGTTATGTATCAGTTCGTAGTAATGCTTCTCAGAAAGTCAGCTACACTTAAGCAGTTAATGGCAGTTGCTGTTGAAGGTATCAAGGCAGTTATGTCAGCTATCCTTATCCTTGCTATGGCTTACTCAATCAACTGGATCACTAAGAAGCTTGGAACAGCTGCTTACCTCGTAAGCGTATGTGAAAAGTGGATGACTCCATTCTGGTTACTTACAATCACATTCTTACTCTGCACAGTTATGTCATTCCTTTCAGGTTCATCCTGGGGTACATATGCAATCGTACTTCCAATCGTACTCCCATTAGCATTCGCTATCACTGGAGGAGAAATGGGTACAGTTGTATACGCTGCAATCGCTGCTGTAATGGGTGGAGGATGCTTCGGTGACCACTGCTCACCAATCTCAGATACTACTATCCTTTCATCACTTGCTGCTGGTTCAGACCACGTAGACCACGTAAAGACTCAGATTCCTTACGCTGCTACAGCTGCAGTAATTGCTCTTATTGGATACATGATCATTGGTGCTACATTATAATCTAAACTTAGGTTATAACTAACTAATTAATTTGTTTTAATTGCGGGCTGGGTGGACAACTGTCCACCCAGCTATATGCGCATTTATGGTTCTTTTTTTAGTTCGCAATTGCGACAAACAGATTATCCAGTATAGAGGAGATATTAAAATGAAAATCGGTGTTGTTAAAGAATTAAAGGACAACGAATACAGAGTAGGTGCTATTCCTACAGGTGTTGCAGAACTCGTTGCAAGAGGCAACGAAGTTATCGTAGAAACTAAGGCTGGTGTAGGTTCTGGTTTCTCCGACGAAGATTATGAAAAGGCTGGTGCTAAGGTTGTAGCTACAGCTGAAGAAGTTTGGACAAACGTTGATATGATCTACAAGGTAAAGGAAATCTTCCCAGAAGAATTCAAGTATCTTAGAGATGACATTATCATTTTCACATATATTCACTCAAATGCGCATCCAGAACAGACAGACGCATTACTTGATTCCCACTGTACATCAATCGCATACGAAGATATCGATGATGACAATGGCAAGTTCCCACTTCTTGCTCCAATGTCAGAATTAGCAGGTCGTGGCGGATTCCTTGCTGCTCTTCACTTCCAGCAGACAATGTTTGGTGGTCCTGGAAAGCTTCTCTGCAATGTTGCAGGTGCTCCAGCTCCAGTTATTACAATGCTTGGCTGTGGTGTTATCGGAACAGCAATCTGTGAAATGGCTTCAGCTTGGGGCTGCAAGGTTAACATGTTAGACGTTAACTATGCAACTATGCTCAAGTTAAAGGAAAGATTCCCAAGTGCTAACTTCATTTTCTCAAACAGAACAAACCTTCAGAAGGTTTTACCAGAAACTGATGTAGTATTCAACGGAATCTTATGGCCAAAGGACAGAAAGGACCACGTTTTATACAGAGAAGACCTTAAGCTCATGAAGCCAGGTGCAATGATCGTTGACGTTGCTTGCGACGATAACGGTGCTGTTGAAACATGCCGTTCAACTACTCATGCTGATCCTATCTACTTCGAAGAAGGAATCATGCACTATGCAGTAGACAACATTCCTGCAGCTTTCGCTCAGACAGCTTCAACTACTCTCTGCATGGCTACTCTTCCACATGCAATTGCTATTGCAAAGAAGGGTGTTAAGCAGGCTCTTAAGGACGACAAGCACTTAAGAAGAGGTCTTACTTCATTTGACGGAAAGCTTTGCTTACTTGAAACAGCTCTCAAGCAGAACAGAGTATTTACAGACCCTAACGAATTAGTTAAGGAATTCTAATCATTAGAAAAATCAAAGGGGAGTGTGAAAACACTCCCTTTATTTTAGGAGATATTTAAAATGGCTAAACAACCAAAGACAACTGAAATAAAGTTCAGAGTACTTGACGTAGATGGTGTAAATGAAGACGGTATGTCACGTCAGGAGATTCTCTACGATCTTGCTGGAAACGATCCAAAAGACAATCATCTTCAGTATCACAGAGGAGATTTCCTTGAAAACGGTCATCAGGTTATTGATGTTATGGTAAATGACAGGAAAATCGGTGAGATTGATGACGAGGACTATATCGTTTATCAGGAAAGTATCCCAAATGCAAGAGGTGGTTTCGTCAAAATATATCAGGAAGAAAATGAAGATGGAACAATTCACTGCACATGTGATTCATTTATGATTGTTCCATATCTCAATTCAGAAACATCAAAAGCTGCATTAAGAAAAAGAAAAAAGATTTCAACAGCTATCCTTATTGTATTATTCTTTGGTTTCGGAATAGTGATCGTATTCAAAGGTGACTTCGGACCACTTGTATTCACACTTGTTGGTTCTGGCATTCTCTTCTACTATGTGTTCATCCGTGACCCTAGAAAGGATGATGCCGGATATCAGTTCATGTCTACAGGAAAAAGAAAAAAGCATTTTTAATTTTGCGTTCAACAGGGCCTTTCAGGCCCTTTATTTATATATATACTAAAAGAGGTAATCCAAATGGAAAAATTCTATCCATCGATCTTTAATGACGTTCTTTCACCAATTACACAGGGACCATCAAGTTCAAATACTGTAGGGCCATACAGAATAGGCCTTATTGCAAGAGAGATAGTGAATGGAAATATAAAGAAGGTAAAGTTTGTTATGAGTTCAAAGGGAGGTTTCAAAGAAACTTTCTTCAGTATGGACAGTGACAAGGGACTTCTTCTCGGACTTTTCGGAAAGGACCTTATTACCTATGGTCTTTCAAAGGTATATGATCTTGCTGAAAAAGAAGGTGTTACTTATGAGTTCGGTTTTTCAGATGACATCCCTGCAATTCCATCAGAGATGGGTATCCTTACAGTTGAAACTGATGAGGAAACAATTGAACTCCGTGGAATATCACTTGGTGGTGGAGAAATTCTTATTGATGAGTTCAATGGAAAGAAGGTTGATATCACCGGAAGATTTGTTGAAGAGTTCAGAGGAAAGACAATTATGCCAATCTATCCTCTCAAGGCACTGAAAAATCCAGAAGCACCTTTCTCCACATCTGAAGGTATGCTTAGGTATGCGAAAGAACAGGGAAAAGACCTTTTTGAAGTTGCAGTTGACTATGAAATGGCACTTACAGGAGAAACAAGAGAAAAGGTTCTTGAACTTGCCTCCAAGGCTTTAAATACAGAGTATGAGGCCATAAATAAAGGTTTCGAGGGTGGTTTCTCCTTTGATGGGGTAACTAATCCAAAAGCAAAGGAAATCCGTGAGAAAATGAAAACTGCAAAGCTTATCCCTACAGGAATAGGTGATACAGGCTCCCTTGATGCTCTTTCAATCATGGAATACTCCAATGCCCATGGAGTAATTGTATGTATGCCTACAGGAGGGGCAACTGGTATCATTCCTGCATCCATAAAATCTGCAGCAGAGCATTTCGGACTCTCATTTGATGAACAGGTTAAGGCACTTCTTGTTGCAGGCCTTATCGGAACATTCTATTATCCTACACACTATCATGGTGGACTTGGATGCCAGGCAGAAGTAGGTATTGCTACATCCATGGCAGCAGCAGCCCTCTGCTCAATGCTTACAGACTGCCCGGTAACATGCGAAAAAGCTGCTGTACTTGCAATGCAGTATGTAATCGGTCAGGTATGCGATCCGATTCTTGGATTCGTTCAGGTACCATGCTTCATAAGAAATGCAGGCTCAGTATCACTTGCAGCAACATGTGCAAACTATGCTGTTCTTGGACTTGATACGCTTGTTTCCCTTGATGGTATGGCAGATGCTGTATTAAGAGTAGGAAAGGCTTTACAGAAGGACAGAATAAATGACATGGGAACATGTGGTTCCTACTGCAGTAAATGCTTAAAATAGACATTTAAAAAGGAGGGATTTCTATCCCTCCGGTATTATGCGATTTTCTTTTTTTCGGGAAGCTGTGCAAGTACTACAGCACAGCAGATAAGGAATACTCCAATCAGTTCTCTTCCGCTGAAGGACTCGTTAAGGAAGATTACACCAGAAAGAGCAGCAAATACAGATTCAAGACTCATAAGGAGTGCTGCAACTGTAGGATTTGTTCTTCTCTGTGCCACACCCTGAAGAGCATAGCATATTCCGATTCCAAGGATTCCGCAGTAGAGAAGTCCAGGGATGATTGTTGATGCCATCTGCCAGTTGGTTTCTTCAAAGAGAAGTCCCATGGTTGTGCAGAATACTGCAGCTGTTGAGAACTCCACAAATGTGAAATGAACTGGTGTAAATATTCTTACATACTTTGAAACAAGCTGGATGTGAAGTGCAATAGGAATTGTACTTACAAGAACTATAAGGTCACCTTTTTCGATTGTGAATCCATCCTTTATGCAGAGGAAATAGAGACCGAATACTGTTAATGCTGTTCCAATCCATGCAAATCTGCTTACATGCTTTTTGAATATGAGAAGCGAAAGCAGTGGAACGAATATGATGTATATTGCAGTAAGGAAGCCTGTTTTTCCAACTGTAGTAAAACGGATTCCGAACTGTGTAAGAACATTACCTGTAATGTTTGCAAATGTGCAGAGCGGAGCAGTTGTTAAAAGTCTTCTGAAATATTCCTTACCATATGGTGAGTGGGGAAGACCCAGCTCCTGTTCTTTTTTTCTCTTGTTTTTTTCGTTTACTAAGACTAAAATAGCAAGGGTGACTGCACCTAAGATGCAACGCAGTCCATAGAAGGTAAATGACCCGATATGAGGGCATACAATTTTCTGGAAAACAGAACCTGATCCCCAGATAAGCGCTGCGGTAATGAGCATTAGATTCGCAAGTAATGCACCGCTTTTTTCTTCTTTTTTCATGAATAGATACCTCGACTGAAAGATATTAGCACAATCAAATTCAAATAGCAATATATCAAAACGCAAGAACGGAAAATATAAATGTACGGATACAGTATTGGACACATTGGACAGAGTATAACTTATGGCTTTATTTCTACTTACCTTGTAGTATATCTTACAGATGGTGTTGGACTCAGTTCCTCAACAGCTGCAACGATTTCTGCACTGGCATTAATAGTAGAATTTTTTGTTGGAATGATTGTTGGAAATGCATCTGACAACTGCACATCAAAGATGGGCAGAAGAAGACCTTTCATGATGACTGCAGGAATCTTTATCATTCCTATCATGGCTATGCTTTTCCATATCTTTGATTTCGGAAGCAGCTTCAATTTTGCATATTATCTTCTTTTTGCAATACTTTTCAGAGTATGTTTTGCAAGCTGGGAGATTACAAACGCAGCTTTTGGCGCGGAAATTGCATTAGGATATGATGAGAGAACAAAACTGAGAACAATTTCAAGAGTATGCTCTGTATTCGGTAACGGAGTAGCATATGTTCTTCCTGTATATATGCTTGAACTCTTTGATACAAAGGAAGCAGCATGGGAAATAACAGGTGTACTTGTTGCAGCTGTTGCATCAGTAAGCTGGTTTACATCAGTAATCGTAAACCGTGGAAGAGGAGTTATTCTTACTGAAAGACTTGAAGAAAAAGGAAAGGGACTTGGATTCCTTTCAGTTGCAAGAAACTATCTTGAACTTCTTAAACTGAAATCAGCAAGAATCCTTGTACTCTACAAAGTAGGATTCACATGTTCCTATGCCCTTATAAATGTTGCACTCATGTACTATATGGAATATTCCGCAGGATTAAGCAACAACTTCAAGACTTACGTAT
>JAKSSM010000026.1 GCA_024403065.1 Clostridia bacterium
TATGAAAGAAGTAATACTTACTGAAAGCAGTTTCACTGAAGAGGTTCTTGAATACAAAGGACTCGTACTTGTTGATTTCTGGGCACCATGGTGTGGACCATGCAGAAGTCTTTCACCTGTTATTTCAGAAATAGCAGAAAGAAATCCTGATATCAAGGTTGGCAAAGTAAATGTTGAAGAGGAAATGGCTCTGGCAAGAAAATACCGTGTAATGAGTATTCCATACCTCATTCTTTTTAAGGATGGTGAGCCTTACAGAACTAATCTAGGACTTGCCGGAATCGATGAAATAGAAAGTATGTGGAAATAGTATGAGAGAAGCAGATGCTTCTCTTTTTTATCGGGTTGCTGCGGCTATTGATGCGATTTATAGGTCATATATGTGTCTATTGATGTTATCTATATCGTATTGACTTTTGTATTTTCTAAGATACAATACACTGCAGTGCCAGGTAAGGAAAAAACTTACCGTGCATCAATAAAGCTATTTATTTAATCCAGAAGACAACAAAGGAGACAGAAATGAAAAAGATTTTAGTTGTTCTTCTTGCACTCGCTATGGTATTTTCCATGGCTGCATGTGGCAAGAAGGAAGCAGAAGACCCAAAGGTTTTAGAAGACAGTCTTGTAATCTACACAACTCACGCTGAAGCACTTGTTCAGGCAGTAGCTGATGCTTTCGAAGCAGAAACAGGAGTTAAGGTAGAATTCATTAACTTAAAGGGCGAACTTGCAAGCCGTGTAGAAGCTGAAAAGGATAACCCACAGGCTGACATTATGTATGGTGGAGACTCAGCAATCTATCAGAGACTTAAGGCTGAAGGCTGCTATGCAGTAACAGCTCCAGCATGGGCAGGAGATCTTAACCCTGCATTCAAGGATGCTGAAGGATATTTCTATGGAACAATCAAGACTCCAGTTATGATGTTCTACAACACTGAGAAGTTAAGCGCTGACCAGGCTCCAAAGGACTGGGCAGACCTTATTCAGCCACAGTATCTCAACCAGATTGTAACACGTGACTCCCTTTCATCATCAATGAAGTCATGTATGTGTGCTTTAATCTACCACTATGGTGAAGACAACGGATTCAACTATTTAAAGGATCTTGACATCAATATCAAGAACTACTACAACAGCGGAAGCATGATGTATGAAGCAGTTGGTAAGGGAGAAGCTACAGTTTCAATCGCTGTACTTTCAGATATCGTTTCACAGCACGACAAGGGACTTCCATTCGAAGCAATTGATGCTGTAAGCGGTTCACCAATCCTTACAGACTGTATCGCAGCTTTAAACAAGGCTCCTCATCCAAATGCTGCAGCAGCATTCGTAGAATTCGCTGGTTCAGCTAAGGTTCAGGCTATGCTTGCAAAAGACTTCAACAAGATCCCATCATTAGATGCAGCTCTTGCTGATTCCCCAGCATGGATGGCTACAAGTGTTAAGCCAATGGATCTTGACTGGTCAGTAATTTCACAGAACCAGACTTCATGGTTAAACAAGTGGGAAACTGACGTTATCAACACATCAAAGAATCTCAAGTAACGAATAACCTTATATAGCGGAAAAATAGTGGGGAAGCTCACTATTTTTTCGTATACAGGAATATATGTGATATACTTTTCATAAGTAAATCACAGAGGAAAAAATATGGATTATTTAAGACTAGAAAACATATGCCACTCCTATGGAGAAAGCAGGGTATTAGGTAATGTGAACCTTGGAATAGAAAAGGGTGAATTCATTACTCTTCTTGGACCATCAGGATGTGGAAAAACTACAATTCTTAAAATTATATCAGGGCTCATTGAACCGACTTCAGGAAGAGTTTTTCTTGATGGAAAGGACATTACAGATCTTAGAACCGAAAAGAGAAACATGGGTATAGTTTTCCAGAACTATGCACTTTTCCCTAATATGACTGTTGAACAGAATGTGAGATACGGCCTTGATGTAAAGAAAACAGGCAAAAACGAGGCAAAGGAAAAGGTTGAATATTTCCTCGAAATGACAGATCTTCTTGAGTACAGGGGAAGGCACGTAGATGAACTTTCAGGCGGTCAGCAGCAGAGAGTTGCCATTGCAAGAGCACTTTCGTGGGATCCAAGTGTTCTCCTTCTTGATGAACCTCTTTCAAACCTGGATGCAGCACTCAGGATGAAGCTTAGAGATGAAATCAGGGTTATTCAGCAGAAGACTGGAATTACTACAGTATTTGTCACTCATGACCAGCATGAGGCAATTTCTGTATCTGACAGAATTGCTGTAATGAATGGTGGAAGCATCCTTCAGTTTGATACACCAAAGGAAATATACAACAATCCAAAGGACAGCTTTGTAAGAAGCTTTGTTGGAGCATCAACTGTTGTAACAGAGGAAGAGTACAGAATGCTTGGAGGAAAGAAGGCATTTTCTGTTTCTCCATTTGTCCGTCCTGAGCAGCTTGAAATATCAGACTGGAAGGGAACAGGCGTAAAGGGAGAAGTTCTTGATGTGGTATTTACAGGTGCATTCTATGAATATACAGTTCTTTTCAATGGAAAAGAAATATCAGTAAACCGACTGAATCTTGGTGGATATGATATGCCAGAGAAGGGCGACACTGTAGAACTGAGGTTAAGAAATGAGTAGAAGACTTAATGGTAAAAATGCATTAAGAACTGCAGTCTATCTCGTACTCCTTTTCTTTCTCATAGGATATATTGTGCTTCCACTCTTCAATACCATTGGTGAGTCCCTCCTTATAGACGGAAAGTACACATTTAAAGAGTATGTGGACTATTTCACCAATGAGAATCAGATGGTAGCACTTAAAAATACAGTGGTGCTTGGAATACTCTCTGTAGTTTCCTGTGGCATAGTAGGAACACTTCTTGCCTACTGCCTCACATTCTACAGATTCAGGGGGCAGAAGATTATTCATATTATCCTTTTAAGTCCTCTGATGATTCCAGGAGTAATTACAGTAATTACCTTTAACCAGATTTATGGTGAAAGCGGTATAGTGAATAAGGCCATTCAGCTTCTTCTGAATCTTAAAGAGGTACCAATCAATTTCCAGGGACTTCCTGCAATTCTTTTTGTTATTGCATATACGCAGTATGTGTATTTCTATATGAATATTCATATTGCAATGAAATATATTGACCAGTCCCAGATTGATGCAGCAAGAAGCATGGGAGCGGGAGATTTAAGAATATTCAGGCAGATAATATGGCCTGTAATCCGTCCTGCATTTCTTTCATCCATGATTATATCCTTTGCATCAGGTATAAGCAGTTTCTCTGCACCAAACCTCATTGGTGGGGGATACAAGGTGCTTTCCACCCAGATTGTAAAGGCAAAATCCCTCTACAATATG
The DNA here is from genome assembly GCA_024403065.1 of Clostridia bacterium. Taxonomy (GTDB): domain Bacteria; phylum Bacillota; class Clostridia; order Peptostreptococcales; family Anaerovoracaceae; genus JAKSSM01. The sequence continues at coordinate 3,365 of JAKSSM010000026.1, forward strand.
AGTCTTGCATCCGTTCAGGTTGTTGTGCTTCTCGTGCTCAGCGTAACAGTAATGATGCTCATAAGGTACTACGAGAACAAGTACAGAAGCCATATGGCAGTACGTCCTGTTCCTGTAAAGAAGAGAGAACTTACCGGTATAAAGGGAGCATTTATCTGGCTTATATTGACTATCCAGGTTGTGCTTGTGGTTCTTCCTGTAATTGCCATGGTATATCTTTCATTCATGACTACAACATCCATTATGAGAGAGATATTCCCTACAGCATTTACCTTTGAGAACTATACAGAAATATTTACCGACAGACGTGCAGTAAAGCCAATGATAAACAGCCTTAAGATGGCACTTATTGCAGTAGGCTTAAGCTTTATTGTTGCAGTTCCTGGAAGCTATCTTGTAGCCCGCGGAAAAGAAAAGATGAGAAATGTACTCAGGCTCCTTATTATGCTTCCATGGTGTATGCCTGGAAGTGTAATCGGTATCAATATGATAAACAGTTTCAATAAGGGAAATCTCTTTGCCTTTGGTGCTTCTCTTATTGGAGGTTTCATGATTCTTCCAATAGGATATGCAATCTATTCGCTTCCACTGATGTTCACATCAAGTGAGGTTGCACTTAATAGCATTGACCCAAATCTTGAAGCAGCATCAAGAAGCCTTGGCGCAGGAACACTCAGAACCATGTTCAGGGTAGTACTACCGAATATTGCACCGGGAATTCTTTCTGGTGGAGTACTGGTGTTCATAAGGTCCATGGGAGAATATACTCTATCTGCACTTCTTTATGGTGTTCACAACCGCCCTATATCCATATCGGTTGTAACCAATATGCAGGAGTATTTCATAGGACTTTCCTTTGCATATGGTGTAGTGACTATTCTCATATGCTACATAGCCCTGTTTATAATATTCAAGGTAGATGAAAAGAGATTTTCACTTTAGAAATTTAAGAGTTAACAATTAAAATGGAGAAGCATCTGCCTCTCCATTTCTTTTTTATCCTCTATTTCTTTAAAACAACTTCACCGTTTCTTCCTCCGATATATTCGGAATTCTTTACAACGGATTTTCCGTTTACAATTACATGGATTACTCCGGATGGTTTTGTATCAGGCTTCTTTTCATCGACTTTCATACTGTCCACATCGAGGATGGTAATATCAGCCTTGAATCCTTCCTTAAGCAGTCCACGCTCTGGGATTCTGTATCTTTCTGCAGTTTTCCCTGTCATCTTGTTTACTATGATCTCATATGGAATACCATAGCGCTTTGCAAGAAGGAAGAACTGTGGGAATGTCTGGAATGCTGCGATATTCTGAAGTCCCTTTTCTTCAACCCATGCATCTGTCATGAAGACTGAAAGATCATCTTCCATAAGAGTATGAACGATATCATCGTTATAGTATTTTCCAAGGTAGATGGAACCTGCTCTGTTGGAAAGATCAACAAGCTTGAGATATGTATCGAGTTCCTTCATACCTTCTTCCTTTGCTATTTCAGGGATAGTCTTTCCTTCATACTCAGGATGGTCATCAGAAATATATGCAACAACCATATCCTCCCAGTCTATTCCTAGAACTTTTCTGTACATAAGGATAGTGAGTTCGAGCTTTAATCTGTTTACAGGCTTTGCTGCTTCCTCTTTTGAAAGAACAGCATACCATTCAGGATATACAACTGTAATTACAGATGCACCATAATGGAATGCATAGTTGTCAAATGAAATAGGGTTTCCTTTCTTCACTTCATCGTGGAATACCTTAAGCATCTTATCCTTTAAAGACCAGCTTGCCTTTCCTGTAAAGATAAGGTGGGAGTATTCAAGTCTGACACCTGATTTCTTCATAATATCAACTGCTTCATCAAGTCCCATCTCAAGATGTGACTTCTTTGTAAGAAGTGGATAGTCAGCACTTACCTTTGAACATGCACGTGGATGAATAGTAAGGATTCCGTCATATTTTGCAATTTCCTTTGCAAATGCAATTATTTCGTCTTCCTTTGCATAACGGTCTGGTTCATACATGAATCCAAGAGAACCACCAAATGCTCCGCCTTCCATAGCTTCTCTTACGTATGAAAGTTCCTTTTCAATCTGTTCTTCTGTGTATGGTGCAGGGTCAAATCCAGTCATACCTGCTCTTACTGAACCCTGGCCGATAAGTGGAACGATATTTACAAAAAGGTTTCCCTTTGCTCTTTCCTTGAAGTCAGCAAAACTTCCAGGATTCATTACATCAAAGAGGCCGCCACCAATCTTATCCTTATGGGGCGTATCCTTCTCCATTCCGAATGGAGAAAAGCTGCAGTTTCCTGTAATCTGAGTAGTAATACCCTGTTCGATAAATGGCTTGTAGAACTTTTCAGCATCTGGTCTGTCATAGAAGAAATCGTTATGTGAGTGTGCATCAATAAGACCTGGACATACCATAAGTCCTTCTGCATCGATAGTATTTTCTGCATCATCAATGATTTCTTCTGCAATTTTTACTATTCTGTCATCTTCAATAAGGATATCGCCTTTAAATGGTATGCTTCCTGTACCGTCATAGACTGTTCCGTTTTTTATAATTGTTTTCATTTTATAAACCTCAATATTTCTAATAGCAGTCCCAGTTGTAGATTACGTCTGAGAAGTCAAGCTTCTGAAGATCCATTGGATCAATAAAGAAGTTTGCAATTCCTGAATCTCCCCACATCATATCTTCTTCTGAATCAAGCTGAAGGAGTGTTGTGAGATGCATATCGTAATCATCTCTTGGGTCGCTCTGAGTGAATCCGGGACATCCAAGCATCTTTGAGCCAAATCCTGTTAATAGTGTAAAGAGTTCGTCATAGCATTCATTTCCAAGAACCCTGTAGACAGGGGAGTCTGTGTAGTCACTGTAGAGTTCCTCAATTGCTTTTCTTACCTCATCGTCAAAGCTTTCTTCTGATGAACTGATGGAGTCCACTCCTTCTTCAAGGTATATTCCATACTCCTTTTCAGTTGGAAGGTTGGAATCCTTCATCTCAGTATTTGCAGGGAGTCCCATAAGGAGTACATCCGCCTGAGTAATGCTTTCATCGAATTCCGGGAAATATACGATTCTGAATCCGTCCTGTTTTGTCTGGTCATCAAAATTGAGTCCCATAAGGGAATCTGTATCGATATAGAACTGGAGGAGCCCTTTATCTGGAAGGAGAGATCCTTCAGGTATTTTTTCATCGTTAAAGTTGATCTGACATAAAAGGACCAGTTTATCTCCCTTGCTGTTTACAGGATATTCTTTATCCTTTTCCCAGTATGGGTACCCTCCAATCTTGCTTGCTGCAAGCTTTGAAGGAGCACTGTGAGTGAAGCAGATTCTCATTACAGGCTGAGAGAATTTCTCCCTTATTACCTCTGCAATCTCTTTTGCATCCTCTTTTGTGTATTCTCTGTATTTTTCCTTTTTAACTTCAGGTTCTCTGGTATTCTTTTTACCGAACAGTCCGAAAAGTCCCATAACTATTCCTCTTTTCCAAGCAGTTTGAACATGTTTCTCTTGTATTTTTCAACCCCTGGCTGATCAAATGGATTGAGTTTCAGCATATATCCGGAGATTCCACAGGCGAGTTCAAAGAAAGCAATTGCTTCACCGAATGTCTCTTCACTGAAGTCATCAAATGTTATACGGATATTTGGAACTCCACCTTCAAGATGTGCGATTTCTGTGCCTTCAAGAGCCTTGAGATTTGCATATGATACATCTTTCCCTGCGATGAAGTTCAGTCTGTCCTGGTCACCTTCAAGGTATGGAATTGATATTTCTGTATTTTCATGAGCAACATGACAGAAGGTTTCAAAGAAAAGTCTCTTTCCGTCCTGGATATACTGTCCCATGGAGTGGAGGTCTGATGTGAAAAGGAGTGATGCAGGGAAAAGACCCTTATGCTCTTTTCCTTCACTTTCTCCAAAGAGCTGTTCCCACCAGTCTCCAAGATAGCGGAGCTTTGGATTGAAAGCAGAGAAGATTTCCATGGATTTTCCATCCTTATGGGCGCTGTATCTTATGCCTGCATATTTCTTTGCCAGTGCTACACCTTCATCGGATTTCATAAAGCTGTCAGCAGATTTCAGAATTCTCCGTATAACAATACCTGCAACTGCTGCAGGGAGAAGTCCCACTGCTGAAAGAACTGAGAATCTTCCGCCTACATCATCAGGGATTTCAAAGGTCTGATAGCCTTCGCGGTCTGCTTCTTCTTTAAGGAGTCCTTTTTCCTTATCTGTTGTTACATATATACGGTTCTTTGCATCATCACCATAACGCATTTTAAGGAGTTCTCTGAAGATTCTGAAGGTTATGGATGGTTCAAGAGTTGTACCTGATTTTGAAATTACATTTACAGAGAAGTCACGCTCTCCAATCTGTTCAATTACTTCAGAGATATGGTCTGTTGAAAGGTCGTTACCTATGAAGTAGATGTCTGGAGTTGTCTTTTTAAGACTGTTGTAGCTTATGGACTTTATGTAGTTTAAAAGGGCACGTGTACCAAGGTATGATCCGCCTATTCCAATCACAACAAGACAGTCAGAATTGCTTCTTATACGGATTGCGGCTTCCTCTATTTTTTCGGTATCTGAAAGCATCTTTTCTGGAAGATTGAGCCAGCCTGTGAATTCGCTTCCTGGTCCTTTTCCTGAAACAAGAGTTTCATATGCTTCATCAGCTTTCTTTAAAGCCTTCGCATTCAGATATTTACCGATATTGTCGTCTTTAATGGATATTCTCATATAGATATTCCTCCATCTATATTCTATCAAAAACATTAAAAAAGAGCAAATTACTTTGCTCTTAAGTTCTGGTTGAGATTTTATTAAAGCTGTTCAAATCCAGATGATGTTGAGTGTTTTACTCTGTCCTTTTCTTCAGCTCTTTTTCCGTCGTTCCAGTGATCCATTGTGCCTACAAGATATCCTGTGATTCTTCTTATTCTTTCAAATGGAGCCGCTTCGAATTCGTACCTAAGATCAGCAAAATCTCCATCGAGTTTTACATCAAGTGCCTTTACTTTTCTCTTGTATTTCTTTTCAACATACTCGAGATATTTTACAGCTTCGTTATAGTCTGCATTTCCTGTTATTACTGCCATATGTCTTACCTCCATATATACCAAACTAACTACATCTTGTTATCGTATGATATATTAGCACCAACATATGGTATATTCAAGGGCTTTTAGAACTTTTTGACAAGTTCTTTAATGAGAAGGATGAACAGGTTGTTGTCATACATTGCACGGGATACTAATGACCCGTCAAACCATGACATTACAGTATCTGCCTGATTTGGGATAATGAGGCTTAATACAGGTACAAGGAGTGCAAGGAATACATATGCGTAAACTACACCAAGTACTATTCCAAGGAAGATTCCAACTGTTCTGTCGAACTTTGAAAGAGTGCTCTTTCTGTCACGTCTTTTAAGGAGTCCAGTAAAGATTCCGATAAAAGCAGTAAGAAGGATTCCGATTAAAAGGAAACATGTGACAGTAATAAGTACCTGAGCTATTTTGATTGAGCCGTTGTTTACAAGGTCTGAACTGAAGATGGAATTGTCCCCAATTAAAGATTCAGGGAGGATGTTTCCGATACCTGCAGTTTCAATTTTTGTAGTGATAAGTCCGTTTATTTTCTCTGTAACAACTTCTCCTACCTTTGTCTTTTCAATGAAAAGAAGGGCAAGATCATCGCAGAAGAACCATGCGATTATCCAGGAAACAATTCCCTTGAAGAAACCGAGAAGTGTAAGAAGGAAACCACGGAATGAGCATATAAGGATGGTGAGTACTACTATACCGAGTACTACAAGGTCCATAATCATATGGGTATTCTCCTTTCAGAATATTAATATCTTTTTCTTCATAGATTATATCACACCAAAAAGCAAAAGCGCTAAATATTTTGCAAAAATTGTACTAAAGTGTATACAAAAAACTTGAAGATTGTATACATATATGTTAAAATACTTGAACGTATGGAAAAGTATTTTAGAGAGGCTCTTTCAGAAGCAAAAAAAGCACTGGAAATGGATGAGATTCCAGTAGGTGCAGTAATTGTCTGGAATGGTGAAATAATCGGAAGGGGCCATAACTCAACTGAATCTGACCACAATCCTACAGCACATGCAGAGATGAATGCCATAAAGGAAGCCGGAAAATATCTTGGTGAAAAGCTGGGCTACAGAAGGCTTACAGGATGCGATATGTATGTGACACTAGAGCCATGCTCAATGTGTGCAGGTGCACTTGTATGGGCAAGGATTGAAAATCTCTACATCGCAACTGCTGACCCAAAGGCAGGCGGATGCGGTTCTGTGCTTAATATCACAGGCGAAGAGAGGCTGAATCATCAGGTAAATGTCCACTATCTTCCTGACTCAGAACTTAAGACCGAATGTCAGGAGATAATCAGGAACTTTTTCAGAAAGAAAAGAGAACTTCAGAAAGAAGAAAAAATATTAAAAAGAATCTCGGAGGATATCACATTATGAAGAAATTAGGAAGAATCCTTGCACTTGTACTGGTACTTTCAGTATTAATGGCAACATCTGCATTTGCTGGGAATATTACAGTAGAAAGCATGTATCCAGAGGAAGGAGCAAAGGCTGTTGCTCTTGACAACTTTGGTGTTAAGCTCACATTCGATTCAGAATTTTCTGCAAGCGTATTAGGAAATTCCAATGATAAGGCATTCACACTTGTTGGACCATACAAGGTAAACAAGGAAGAAGTACCTGCATATGAATTCCCATTAAAGGTCCTTTATTCAGAAAAGAACCCAAAGGAAATTCTTGTACTTATGGACAAGACTGAAGCAGGAAGCATCATTACTCTTTTAAGCAATGAAGAATACACTTTCACAGTAAAGGGAAGTCTCAAGGACAACGCAGGCAACACTCTTGGTGCTGACAAGATTCTTGCATTCAAGACTTTAAATCAGGACAGAAACAACATGATCAATACTTTCATGATGTTCGGTATGATGGGTGCTATCATGTTCTTCACTATCCGTTCAACAAGAAAGCAGAATGAAAAGGAAGAAGCAGCTGTTCCAAAGAAGGAAGAAGCATTCAACCCATACAAGGAAGCAAAGCGTACTGGAAAGTCCATTGAACAGGTAATTGCTGAACACCAGAAGGAAGTTGCAAAGGCTGAAAAGAAGGCTCAGAAGGCTGAAAAGAAGGTAGTTGAAGTGGAAGAAGATGACGACTATATCTATCTTGAACCAGGTCACTACTATGTAACAACAAAGCGTGCAGTAGATCCAGAAAAGTCAAAGTATGTAAAGGCTTTAAAGGAAAAGAGAGCTGCAGAAAAAGAAGCTGAACGTTTAAGAAAAGAAAAGTACGAACAGTCAAAGAAGAAGAGTAAAAAGAAATAAGGTATGGAACTCAGTCTCAGATCCTATGCAAAAATAAATCTGTCACTGGACATAACAGGAATTCTTCCTGATGGATATCATGGGGTTGAAACAGTTATGCAGGCAGTGTCCCTTTATGACACAGTAAATCTTTCCTTTACTGAAGGAGGAGATGATTTCGCAGTGAAACTCTCAAACAACAGGGGGCTTCCAAACGACGAAAGGAATCTGGCATACAAGGCTGCAATTCTTATGCAGAAGCGTTCTGGGAAAAAAGGAGTTCTTGCCATTGATATAGAGAAGAAGATACCGATTGCAGCAGGGCTTGCTGGAGGAAGCTCCAATGCAGCAGCTGTAATTGTGGGTCTCAACTCACTTTTCAGAATGAATCTCAAGGTAAGAGAACTCTGCAGTATAGCTGAAGAACTTGGTTCTGATATTCCATTCCTTGTACTTGTTACAGGAACGAAATACAAAACTGCTCTTGGCTACAACAAGGGTGAGAAACTTGAACCGATAAAAAGCAGATTCAGATCCCATATACTCCTTGTAAAACCACCATTCGGTGTGTCAACAAAGGAAGTATATCAGGGTATGGATGAGATTAAAGACTATGCTCATCCTTCTAAGGATGCCCTTATAGACTGTCTCATTAAAGGAGACCGCAGAAAGGCATTCTCATATATGGGTAATGTTCTTGAGAACTACACTCTCAAAGCATATATTGAAGTTGGAAAAGTAAAAGAGTATCTGAAGGGAACAGAGGGTGCCGACTTTGTTCTTATGAGTGGAAGTGGTCCGACAGTAATCGGCTTCTACGACAGTTATGAGTTATGCAGAAAGAATGCCCTTCTCTTAAGAGAAAAGGGATACGAAGCATACTACGTGGAAACACTTTCATACGGCAAAAAAGGAGATATGTAAGATGATTAATTTCGAACTGCAGAACCACAAACCTCTTAGAGAAATCGTATATGAGGAACTTAAAAGACAGATTATGATTGGTGAGATCGCTCCACATACAAGAATGATGGAAGTTGAACTTGCTGATGAAATGGGCGTAAGCCGTACACCAATCCGTGAAGCTATAAGAAAGCTTGAAAAGGAAGGTCTTGTTACTATTGAACCAAGAAAGGGAGCTTATGCTGCTGACATCTCCATCAAGGAAATGGTAGATGTATTCGACGTAAGAGAATACCTTGAAGGTATGGCTGCAAGCCTTGCTGCACAGAAGATTTCTGCAGAAGAAAAGGCAGAACTTGTTAATATCGCTGAATCATTCAAGAACGCAGTTGAAGATGGAAACATCCAGATGATTGTCAAGATTGACGAAGAGTTCCACAAGTTCATCGTTAAATGCAGTGACAACAAGACTCTTGTTCAGCTCATTATGCAGGTACAGGATCTGTCCCTCAGATTCAGATATATCTACTATGATGATTTCAGCAGATTTGAACATATTCCAACAGAACATGCTGAAATTGTAAGTGCAATTCTTTCAGGTGACCCTGAAAAGGCAAGACTTGAAATGAGTGCTCACATCAGAGAACTTCGTCAGTTTGTTGTTACAAACAGCGAAAAGATCGCAAACAAATAGACTTCAGAGAGCAGAAATGCTCTCTTTTTTTGTGCATTTTTGACAAAGAAAACATGTATACTTTGGTTTATTAACGAATATCGATAAAAGGTATTGACGGTGCGTTTAAGGTGTGGTATATGTGTATTAACGAATATCGTTAATAGAGGTGACAGGAATGCCAAGAAACAAATATTCAACACTTACAGAGCAGATGTTCTATGTGCTTCTCGCTTTAAAAGAGGAGTGTCATGGAATGGACATAATGAGAAAAGTAGATATGATTACTGAGGGAAGGATTGCAATTGGTCCAGGAACACTTTACAACCTTCTTGAGCAGTTTATGTCTTCAGGCTACATCAGGGAAACATCTGCAGAAGGAAGAAAGAAAAACTATATCCTTACGGAGTCGGGCAGTGAGCTGCTTAAGACTGAAGTGAAAAGAATCAATCAGCAGATTCAGGATTATTCGAAAGTTTTTGAAAAGGAGTAACAATTGGTAGATCAAAGTATGTGATAAATACTTTCCTGCTGTATGAAAAATACGCAATGGAAAAGTATTTTGAAAAGATGAGTGAAAAGGGCTGGATGGCAGACTATTTTGGCGCATTCACCATCAGGTTCAAAGCATGTGAACCAAAGAAAAGAAAGTTTCAGATAGCATATTCCGAAGACGGAGACATTCTGGGACAGGGACTGTATAAAGGGGCAAAGGAACTGGATGAAATGATTGATGAATCAACGGATTACAGGTTCATTTTTAAAAGAAAAAGAAGACTTGTATACGTGTCCGAGAACCCGGATACAGTTGACATCGATACAGATAAAGAGAGCGCACTTAAATGCATTGATGGAGTTGTAAATGAATATGGTATGGCGGGCTGGATACTTATGCTGTTTTCATTGATGCCGTTAATTCTGCTTGTTGGTGCTACAAGTGACATTACTGATTTGTCCGTAATAAGCGTGATTGTAGAAATGATGAAACAGCCAATAGGCCTTATATTTGCTGCATTTATGGGATATGGTCTTATTAATATTATTCTATACAAAATCTGGTACAGGCGTTCTTCTTTCAGGATTGCAACAGGTAATGAGTTTGCAAAGACTGAACCTGCGCACTACATAGTGCTCATATACTGCATCTTTTTGATAGTAGCTGAAGTTGCTGTTTTAGGTATATACCTTACACGTGGTGACCACTATGTGGTGGCAAGTGTGGTAAGAGGAGTTCTAAGCATAGTGAATGTTGCTCTCGTATATGGATGGTATGAATACTGGAAGAACAACACGAAGGGAAACGGAGGACTTCTCATTGGAGTAGCGGCAGCGATTATAGTAGTAACAGCTTTATTAGAAAGCATGTTACAACTGGTAATTTAGGATATACGATATACGATAAACAAGAAAAGACCGATTCATGTGAATCGGTCCTTTCTTGTTTTATGATAGCGAAAAAATGAAATAATAATCGTTCTACTGCTGTGCTGATTCTTCAAGTTCTACTTCGATGGTAATCATCTTGTCCAGTTCTGAATCACGTACGATTGTGAGTGTAACCTTGTCTCCAACCTTCTTGTTCTGAACTACCTGAATTAACATATTGGAGCTTGTTACCTGTTCTCCATCAATCTTGTAGATCATGTCTCCTGGAAGAAGTCCTGCCTTTTCGGCATTCTGTCCTGTTACTGTCTGAACATATACGCCAGGATATGATACGCCATACTTCCATGCGTTTGATACTGATGTGAGGTCAAGGATGATTACTCCAAGCTGTGGACGGCCAGATACATAACCTTTCTCGATAAGGGAATCTGCGGTTTCAATTACCTTGTTTACAGGGATTGCAAAACCGATTCCTTCGATTGTTGTTTCTGATGAACTTGATGATGATTTTGCAACTACCATTCCGATAAGGTTACCGGATGAGTTGAAAAGTCCGCCACCGGAGTTACCAGGGTTTACTGCAGCTGTTGTCTGGATGAGAGTCATCTTCTTTCCGTCTACTGTGATTGATCTTTCAAGACCGGAAACGATTCCTTCTGAAACAGTTCCTGCAAGTGTTCCCAGTGGGTTACCTATGGCAATTGCAAGTTCTCCTACGCAGAGCTTTGAGCTGTCTCCAAGAGTAACAGGAATAAGGTTGTCTTCATCAATCTTTAAAACTGCTACGTCTGTCTGTGCATCGGATGCAACAAGAACTGCTGGGTAGTCAGTACCATTATTCAGTGTAACTGTAATCTTCTGTGCGCCATCGATTACATGGTGGTTTGTAATGATATATCCATCCTTTTTATATACAAGTCCTGAACCTGCTCCTGACATTACATATGAGCTGTACCATGAGCCTGTTGTAAGGGATTCTGTAGTGATGGCAACAACTGAGTTTTCGTTCTTTGCTGCAATTTCCTGAATGGAAAGTTCAGAGCCTGTGGATTTTACAAGGTCATAGTTTGTAGTTGTTACAACCTTTATTGTAGCTCCTCCGGATCTTGCAAAGATGAAGTATGTTAC
>JAKSSM010000027.1 GCA_024403065.1 Clostridia bacterium
TTGACTACGTTTGCTTGCACTGATTTGCCTCATTTTGCGCTGAAAACTGAGAATTCACAGAATTCTGTGCATCTCGCAAATCGCTGCATGAGTCGCAAAACAGCGCAAAATACTGCACTTTAGGGCATTGCAGGAAGGAAAAATTCATATGATTAAGATATTATTCGTTTGCCACGGCAATATCTGCAGAAGCCCTATGGGAGAATATATTCTTAAGGATATTGTAAAAAAGAATGGCACAGGTGATATGTTTGAAATATCATCAAAGGCAACCAGCAGGGAAGAAACAGGAAATGATATCTATCCTCCTGCAAAAAGAATGATGGATATGAAAGGTATTTCCTATGACAGGCACAAAGCATCTCAGGTAACTGCATCAGATATGGAATACTATGACTATATCCTGATAATGGATCAGAACAACATGAACAATATGAGAAGGATGTTCAATGGAAATAATCTTGATAAGGTTCATTTTCTTCTCTCTTTTGCAGGAGAAAACCGTGCGGTATCTGACCCATGGTATACTGATGACTTTGAAACTGCCTATAGTGACATACTGAAAGGCTGCGAGGCATTCTACAGATTGGTAATGGATGGTGAAAGACAATGAAGACATTTGCACCAGAATACTACAGCGGATTCAGATGCATTGCAGGAGAATGCAGACACAGCTGCTGTCTGAAATGGGAAGTTGATATAGACGAAGAATCGGTAGAAAAGTATCTGAAGGTTCCTGGAGAATTTGGGAAAAGACTGAAAAAGAATATCATTTATGATGAAAATTCAGATCTTCCGCATTTCAGAATGACAGATGAAAGATGCGAATTTCTTAACGACAGGAATCTCTGTGATATTTTCACTGAACTTGGGGAAGAAAGCCTATGTCAGATATGCACTGATCATCCAAGATTCAGAAACTTCTTTACAGGAAGAACTGAAATAGGTCTTGGTCTTGCATGTGAAGAAGCTGGCAGAATCATTCTTTCATCAAAGGAAGCATTCAGTCTGATTGAGATTTCTGATGACGGAGAACAAGAAGAAGGGGATTTCTTTGAAACAGACCTTCTGGAACTTAGAAACGATCTTTTTGATATTCTTAAGAACAGGAAAAAGTCAACGGATGACAGAATCATTGAAATGCTCAGATTCTGTGATTTTGATACTTCTGGAATCATATATGAGGAGGGAACTGTAGATGATATGGCATGTGAACAGCTTGCGTGCTATCTCCTTTATAGACATATGGCCGATGCAATCTATGACAACAGACTTGAAGAAAGAATCATGTTTGTCGCAGAAAGCTATATGAAGATAAGAAATATATGGGCGAAATCCACTGATAAAAGCCTTTCATTTATGGTAGAAACTGCAAGACAGTTCTCAGAAGAAGTGGAATACAATACAGAAACCTGGGGTTTCTAAAAATATTGTTTCTATTGTGCAGCTTTTTATGTTAAAATAAAGTATATGCTTATGTAGATTATTTACAGGAGGAAATATATATGGGTTTATTTGATAAGAAGAACTGTGACATCTGTGGAAAACAGATTGGTTTACTTGGAAACCGTAAACTTGATGATGGTAATCTCTGCAAGGAATGTGCAGGAAAGCTTTCACCTTGGTTCAGTGACAGAAGAAGAAGTACTGTAGCAGACATCAAGGAACAGCTCGCATACCGTGAACAGAACAAGCTTACAGTAGGAGCATTCAGATGCACTAAGAAGTATGGCGACGGATTCAAGATGCTCATGGTTGATGAAAACATGAAGAGATTTACAGTATGTGGTTCCAATGATTTAAGAACAGGAAACCCAGATATCGTAGAAATGAGCAAGGTTACTGACTGCGTTTTCACAATTGATGAAGACAAGACAGAAATCTTAAAGCAGGATGCAGACGGCAAGGAATCAAGCTACGAACCAAAGAGATTCGAATGCGAATACAAGTTCAAGGTTACTATTCTTGTTGCTCACAAGTATTTCGATGATATGTATTTCGACCTTACAAACAGTGCTATTGAAAAAGAACACTATGAATACAAGGAAGATGGTTCATATACAATGACTCTCAATCCTAACTTTGACAAGTATGTTCAGATGGGTAATGAAATCGTTACTCGTCTTACTGGAAGAGAAGCAACAGTATCAGCAGGCGAAACTGTTATGCCAGAAGCTGGTGCAGAACCAGATGTTCAGGGTGAATTCACTCAGAACTTTACAAATCCAGACAAGCCAATTCCTTACAGATACATCAACAAGGAAGTTGGACTTGACCTTAATCTTGGACTCGTACTTGACTGCGATCTCAAGTTTGCAGTAACAGATGCTGAAAAGTACAAGGTTATGTCATCAAATGCTGGAAGCGCAATTTCAAGTGCACTTAATACTTCAATGACTTCTGCAGTTCTGAAAGTAAATGAAAACTACAATGGACTTGGATTAAAGTCAAAGAAGGCTGAAATCCTTGAAGAAGTAAAGAAGGGACTTTCCTTACTTGTTGATGTTTTAGGCGTTACTTTAACTGATATGGAAATCAACAGCGCATCAGTAACAGAAAATGACAAGGTTCTTCTTGGAAAGCTTGGAATCAATCTTGAAGCTGAAGCAGCAAAGACAGGTGAATGGTTCTGTCCAAACTGTGGAGCAAAGAACTCAGCTAACTTCTGCATGCAGTGTGGAACAAAGAGACCATAAATTGCAATATAAAACCCCTTTCAGTTGAAAGGGGTTGTTTTTTTGTCTTTATGCTTATTCAGCCTGACAGCAGCAAGGAGTTTCTTCCTTTACTTCTTCGCAGCAAGGTTCAGTTTCTTCGCAGCAGCAAGGCGCTTCTTCTTTTACTTCTTCACAGCAACAAGGTTCAGCTTCTTCACAGCAGCAAGGTTCATCAGTCTTAACCATGTCAGCAACCTTAGTTTTTAATTCTTCAACCTTTTCCTTGAGGTTTGGAACAGTTTCGTTTGCATAGTTAACAACCTTGTCCTTAACTTCTACAGCCTTTTCCTTTACTTCTGGAGCTTTTTCAGTAACGAAGTCCTTTGTGTTTTCATATACCTTTACGGAAGCGTCCTTAACGGCAGCAGCGTAATCTGTTACTCCTTCTGGATTGTCTTCCTTAACCTGCTTTGCAACAGCAACAGCGGCAACTGCAGTAACACCAGCAACTACAGCACCAACTACTTTTGATAAAATATTCTTTTTCTTAGCCATAATACCCTCCTTAATTAAACGAGTAATTAATATACACCTTGATTTTACTAGTATTCTTCTGATTTTGCAATGATAAATATTTGTGGTATAATCAGGAGTAGGAAAAGAGGAAACATCAATGATCAGAAATGTTATATTCGACATAGGAGAGGTGCTTGTAAGGTTTGAAGAAACACAGCTTGCATTTGACCTTTTCGGCATAGAAAAAGGAAAGAGAATTCTTGCTTCCTTCTGGGGTATGGGAATAGGAAATGACTTCGACAGAGGCGTAATGACTGATGAAGAAATCATTGAGAAATTCATTTCCTTTGAACCTGAACTTTCTGAAGAAGTGAGAGAATACTATAACCGTATCGGTGAATGCATTTTCCATTATGACTATGCAAAGGCATGGGTAAAGGAACTTAAGGATATGGGATACAATGTGTATTTCCTTTCAAACTACAATGACTGGTTCATAAGATCAAACCCTGATGTTCTTGATTTCATGTCACTGATGGATGGTGGAGTATTCTCACATCTCGTGCACTATCTTAAACCGGAAAGAGAAATCTATGAATGTATATGCGAGAAATACGGTCTCATACCATCGGAATGCATTTTCATAGATGACAGAAAAGAAAATACTGAGGGAGCTGAAGCCTATGGCATAAAAGGGTACAGGTTCCTTTCATATGAAAACGATTATGAGAATATAATGAGGATTCTTGAGGAAAACAGATAAATGGTAATTGAAACTGAAGGAATTGTCCTTCGACAGACCAAAACTGCAAATGGAAAAAAGATACTTACGCTTTTCACTCCAAAGTATGGGAAGATTTCTGTAAGCTGCAATCTTGCACCATCTGGAAAGAACAAGTCATCTCTATATACAAGACCTTTTACATATGCAAGATACAGCATATTCAAAGGGAAGGAGATGTACAGCTTAAATGGTGCTGAAGTGCTTGAAAGCTTCTACAGTATAGGAGAGGACTTCGACAAGTATGTGACTGCATCATATGCTCTAGAACTTACAGAAAAGCTGGTATTTGAAGATCAGCCAGATATAAGGCTTTTCAATCAGCTTTCAGCATTTCTCAAGGAACTTTCTGGTCGCAGCTCAAAGTACGACACACTGCTTCTTGCATATATGGTCAAGATAATGAGTATTCTTGGCATTATGCCAGAACTGTCACACTGCATGAACTGCAGTACCACAATTGATATAGGGGAATTTTTCAGTGCTTCACATGGTGGAATGCTTTGCAGAAGATGTGCAGTTCAGGCCATTGAAAATGACCCTAATCAGTTGATTTACAGTACGGACTTTGGTATTATAGATACAATAAGATACTTTGAAAAAGAATCTCTTGAGACCTTCAGAAAAGTTGCTCTTTCTGATGCTGTTGAAAAGAGACTCAAGAAAATACTCCTTGAGTATATAAAGTATCATCTGGATATCGGTGAACTGAAAACCGAGAATCTGGATATAAAGAAGCTATAGAAAGGGAAACCTTTTTATGTAATTAGTATTTTATGCCTGCTAAACCATAGCGGGAGAAAGGAAAAACAATGGAAATTACACTTGAAAAAATTGAGCTTGTAAAGGACAGAACTGGTGTAACCTACAAAGAAGCAAAAGATGCCTTAATCAAGGCAGACGGTGATGTCGTTGAAGCAATCATTTTGATTGAAGGTGAAGTTAACCAGGAAGAAAAAACAGAAAATTTCGCAAAGACTGTTGTTGAAAAGGTAAAGGAACTTATCAACAAGGGTAATGTTACAAAGATCTCCATCAAGAGAGATGGTGACATTATTGCAAATGTTCCAGTAAACGTAGGTATCGTAGGTGCACTTCTTGCCCCTTGGGGCGTTGTTGCTGCTGCAGTTGCCACATTCGGTTTCAGATGCACAGTAGAACTTTCAACAAATGAAGGTGAGGTTATTGATGTAACTGAAAAGGTAAAGGGCGCAACAAAGAACGTAAAGGAAAAGAGCGACGCTGCATGGACTTATGCAAAGGAAAAGACTCCTGAAGCATGGAGCACAGTAAAGGGCAAAGGCGAAACTGTACTTAATGACATTAAGGGAAAGGCTCCAGAATTCTTTGAAAAAGCTAAAGAAAAGGGCGAAGATCTTGTAGGTCAGATTAAAGAAAAGGGTGAAGACCTTGTTGGCCAGATCAAGGAAAAATTCGAAAAGACAGATGACGATGCAATGGATATCCTCGATGAAATTGAAATCGAAATCGATGACGAAGCAGTAGAAAAAGATTTTTCAGAAAAGGAATAGGGGCACAATGGCAAACGATAAGGTAACAATGGAGAAACTTGTTGCTCTCTGCAAAAACAGAGGTTTCATTTTCCCAGGTTCAGAAATATATGGTGGACTCTCCAATACATGGGATTACGGGCCACTTGGTGTAGAATTCTTAAACAATGTAAAGGCTGCATGGAGAAAGAAATTCGTGCAGGAATCAAAGCTTAATGTTGGTCTTGATTCAGCTATCCTTATGAACCCAATGACTTGGGTTGCATCAGGTCACGTAGGCGGATTCAGCGATCCTCTTATTGACTGCAAGGAATGCAAGTCAAGACACAGAGCTGACAAGCTTATTGAAGACTGGCTTCATGATAACGGCAAGGAAGTTATCGTTGTTGACGGCTGGGAAAACGAAAAGCTTGAAGCATACATCAGAGACAATCAGATTCCATGCCCAGACTGTGGAAAGACAAATTTCACAGGAATCAGACAGTTCAACCTCATGTTCAAGACATTCCAGGGTGTAACTGAAGACTCAAAGTCAGAAATCTATTTAAGACCAGAAACTGCTCAGGGTATATTCGTAAACTTCAGAAACGTACAGCGTGCTGCACGTAAGAAGATTCCATTCGGCATCGCTCAGATTGGTAAATCCTTCAGAAACGAAATCACTCCAGGTAACTTCATTTTCAGAACACGTGAATTTGAACAGATGGAACTTGAATTCTTCTGTGAACCAGGTACAGACCTTGAATGGTTCAAGTACTGGAAGGATTTCTGCTGGAACTTCCTCTTAAAACTTGGAATGAAGGAAGAATCCTTAAGAATGAGAGACCATGATCAGGCTGAACTTTCCCACTATTCAAAGGGAACTACAGATATTGAGTTTACATTCCCATGGGGATGGGGCGAACTCTGGGGTATTGCAGACCGTACAGACTTCGACCTTACTCAGCATATGAAGACATCCGGACAGGACCTTTCATATGTAAACTCCGAAAATGGAGACAAATATGTTCCATACGTAATTGAACCATCTCTTGGTGCAGGACGTGTGGCACTTGCATTCCTTCTCAATGCATATGATGAAGAAGTACTTTCAGCAGAAAACGGTAAGGAGGATGTAAGAACTGTTCTTCACCTTCACCCAGCTCTTGCACCATTCAAGTGCGCAGTACTTCCACTTGCCAAGAAGCTTGAAGAAGATGCTCTTCCAATCTATGAAGAACTTTCAAAGTATTTCATGGTTGACTATGATGCATCAGGTTCAATCGGTAAGCGTTACAGAAGAGAAGATGAAATCGGTACACCATTTGCAATCTGCGTAGACTTTGATACAAAGGTTGACAACTGTGTAACTATCAGAGATCGTGACACTATGGAACAGATCAGAATTCCAGTTAGTGAAGTGAGAAAATATATTGAAGAACGTTTAGTATTCTAGGAGGTATCCAAAAAATGGATAAAAAGTACATCTATTCTTTTAACGAAGGTTCAAAGGATATGAGAGACCTGCTCGGTGGTAAGGGCGCAAATCTTGCAGAAATGACCAAAATCGGTCTTCCTGTTCCATTCGGTTTTACTATTACAACTGAAGCATGCAACAAGTATTATGAAGACGGAAAAACTATTACAGAAGATCTCATCGCAGGCATCTATGAAAAGATGGCTGAACTTGAAAAGGTAACAGGAAAGACTTTCGGTTCAAACGAAAATCCACTCCTTGTATCTGTAAGATCTGGAGCTGCAATCTCAATGCCAGGTATGATGGATACAATCCTTAACCTTGGTCTTAATGATGAATCCGTAAAGGGACTTGTAAAACTCACTGAAAACAAGAGATTTGCTATGGACTCATACAGAAGATTCATTCAGATGTTCGGTGACGTTGTACAGGAAATTCCAAAGGCAAAGTTCGACAAGGTATTTGAAGGACAGAAGGCTAAGGTTGGTGCAAAGTTTGACGTTGAACTTACTGCTGAAGATCTTGAAGAAGTAATCAAGGGATACAAGGTTGTAGTAGAAGAAAACACTGGAAAGCCATTCCCTCAGGATCCAAAGGAACAGCTTCTTGAAGCTGTAAAGGCTGTATTCAGATCATGGATGAACGAAAGAGCTATCCTCTACAGAAAGCTTAATGAAATTTCAGATACAATCGGTACTGCTGTAAACGTACAGTCAATGGTATTCGGTAACATGGGTGATACATCCGGAACAGGTGTAGCATTCACAAGAAACCCTGCAACTGGTGAAAACAAGATCTTCGGTGAATTCCTTGTAAATGCACAGGGCGAAGACGTAGTAGCAGGTATCAGAACACCTCAGAAGATTGAAATGATGGCAGAATCATTCCCAGAAGCATATGCTGATTTCACAAGAATTGCAAATCTTCTTGAAAATCACTACAAGGATATGCAGGATATGGAATTTACTGTTGAACGTGGCAAGCTCTATATGCTTCAGACTCGTAACGGTAAGAGAACTGCTCATGCTGCAATCAAGGTAGCAGTAGATATGGTTAACGAAGGTTTAATCGACAAGAAGACTGCTGTAACTCGTCTTGAACCAAAGCAGATTGACCAGCTTCTTCACCCAGTATTCGTTAAGGAAGAACTTGATAATGCTACTTCAATCACAAAGGGTCTTCCAGCATCTCCTGGTGCTGCATGCGGAAAGATCTACTTCACTGCTGAGGATGCTGAAAAGGCAGCAGCAAAGAAGGCAAAGGTATTACTTGTAAGAGAAGAAACTTCTCCAGAAGACCTTGCAGGTATGGTAGTTGCTGAAGGTATTCTCACTGCTCGTGGCGGTATGACATCACATGCTGCAGTAGTAGCAAGAGGTATGGGTAAGTGCTGCGTAGCAGGATGCAGCGACCTTGTTGTTGATGAAGAATCAAAGACAGTAACAACAAAGGACGGAAAGGTATTCAAGGAAGGAGACTTCCTTTCAATCGATGGTACTACAGGTACTGTATATGAAGGTCAGATCAAGACAGTTGATCCAGATCCAAACTCAGGATATTTCGCTGAATTCATGGGCTGGGCTGACGACCTTAGAGTATTAAAGGTTAGAGCAAATGCTGATAACCCAAGAGACGCAAAGAAGGCTGTTGAACTCGGATGCGAAGGTATCGGTCTCTGCAGAACAGAGCACATGTTCTTCGACGAAGAAAGAATTCCAGCAATCAGAAGAATGATCTTAGCTGATTCTGATGAAGAAAAAGCAAAGGCACTTGCAGTTCTTGAACCATTCCAGCAGGCTGACTTTGAAGGTATCTACAGAGTAATGGGAGAAAGACCTGTAACAATCAGACTTCTTGACCCACCACTTCATGAATTCCTTCCAAAGAACGAAGAAGACATCAAGGCTCTTGCTGAAACTATGGGCGTTACATTCGAAACTCTTCAGAATAAGGTAATTGAACTTCACGAACAGAACCCAATGCTTGGACACCGTGGATGCAGACTTGCAGTTACTACTCCAGCAATCGCTGAAATGCAGACTGAAGCTATCATCAAGGCTGCTATCAACGTATCAAAGGAACTTGACATTGAAATCGTTCCAGAAATCATGATTCCACTTATCGGTTCATTAAAGGAATACGATTTCGTTAAGGAGATCGTAGTTGCTACTGCTGACAAGCTCATCAAGGAAGCTGGTTCAGACTTAAAGTACATGGTAGGTACAATGATTGAAACTCCAAGAGCTGCTCTTGTAGCTGGTGAAGTTGCAACAAGTGCTGAATTCTTCTCATTCGGTACAAATGACCTTACTCAGATGACATTCGGTTTCTCAAGAGACGATACTGGTAAGCTCATCAAGACATATATCGACAAGAAGGTACTTGAAGAAGACCCATTCCAGTCAATCGACCAGGAAGGCGTTGGCTTACTTGTTAAGATGGCTGTTGATGCCGGTAAGGCTGAAAGACCAAAGATCAAGCTTGGTATCTGCGGAGAACATGGTGGAGATCCAAAGTCTGTAGAATTCTGCCACAGAGTTGGACTTACATATGTATCATGCTCACCATTCAGAGTTCCAATCGCAAGACTTGCTGCAGCTCAGGCTGTTGTTAAGGAAAGCAAATAAAGGATTGTTTAAAGAGGGTACATCAATTATTCGTACCCTCTTTTTTAAAAGACAAGGGGATTAAAGATTTGATTTATTTTATTGAAACTGCACTGATAGCAATGGTTCCGGTGCTGGAATTAAGAGGTGCCATACCATTTGGAATTGCAAATGGCATAGATCCTGTTATCTGCTATCTGATTGCAGTAGCAGCAAATATGATACCGGTACCATTTATAATTCTCTTTTTAAGACGCCTTATATGGTGGCTTAAGGAAAAGGGCGGAATCTTCGAAAAACCGGCTCTATGGATTGAAAAAAGGGCTGAAAAGAAGAAGGGAAAGGTACTAAGATATGAGTTCTGGGGACTTGTACTTATAGTTGCAATACCACTTCCGGGAACAGGGGCCTGGACTGGTGCACTGGTTGCAAGCATGATGGATATGCAGCTTAAAAGAGCGGTTCCTGCAGTGCTTCTTGGAGTAATTATCGCAGGAGTACTTGTTACACTGGCAACTCTTGGAATAATATCGGTAATATAGAAAAAGCGCACTTCACTGAAGTACGCTTCTTTTATTCCTGTTCGTAGATTTTTACACATTCATCACTGTCTATTTCATCAACCAGAACCATAACTCGTTCTCTTGTTGCTGTAGGAACATTCTTTCCTACATAGTCAGCTCTTATAGGGAGTTCTCTGTGACCACGGTCTACTAGTACGGCAAGCTGAATCTTCTTTGCTCTTCCGTAGGCTGAGCAGGCATCAAGTGCCGCTCTTGTTGTTCTTCCTGAATAGATTACATCGTCAACAAGAACAACAGTTTTTCCTTCAACAGAGAATGGAACGCTATCCTTTTCTGTTGAATTGATGGTTGGATCTTCCTTATGTGCAAGGTCATCTCTATAGAAGGCGATGTCCAGTTCTCCAACTGGAACATCTACTCCTTCGATCTGTTTAATATATCCTGCAATTCTGTGTGCAAGAGGTACTCCACGTCTTCTGATACCAAGAAGGACAATGTCCTGTGCTCCCTGGTTCTGTTCAAGAATCTGATGAGAAATACGTTTGAGTGCTCTGTGCATGTCATCTTTGCTCATCAGGTTTGACTTTAATATCATGAATAAACCTTTCTAGTGATTAATACTTTCCAAGGGAACCTGAAAGCTTTTCATCAGGATTTTCAACGAATGATTCGTCTCTTCCTGGAAGGATTGCGTTAAGTACGATACCTACGATTGAAGCTACTGCAAGACCTGAAAGGCTGATGTTTACGCTTCCGATTGAGAATGCGATCGCACCAACTGTGCTGTATCCGATACCGATTGCAAGTCCGATAATAAGAGCTGCAACGATAACGTTTCTTGAGTTCTGGAAGTCTGTGTGATTTTCGATCATGTTTCTGATACCGATAGCTGAAATCATACCGTAAAGGATAAGTGATACACCACCGATTGTTGCTGCTGGCATAGCCTTGATGATTGCAGCAAACTTAGGGCAGAAGGATAAAACAGCAGCATAGAGAGCAGCGAGTCTTATAACCTTTGGATCATATACCTTTGTGAGGGCAAGTACACCAGTGTTTTCGCCATATGTAGTGTTTGCTGGAGCACCGAATAAAGCTGCGATTGTTGTACCAACACCGTCTCCGATGAATGTTCTGTGGAGACCTGGGTCATCGATGAAGTTCTTTCCAACTGTTGAACCGATTGCTGAGATATCTCCAACGTGTTCCATCATTGTAGCGAATGCAATTGGAACGATTGTAATGATTGCTGAAAGGAGGAATCCGCCATCGAAGTCTTTTCCGAAGATTGAAAGACCAGTGTTTTCCCATGCAACAGGGAGTCCGATCCATGCAGCTTCCTTGACTTCTGTGAAGTCAACGTTTCCTGTTACTGCTGCAACAAGATATGATGCAAGTACACCGAGAAGGATAGGAATAATCTTAACCATTCCTTTGCCCCAGATGTTGCATACTACAACTACTACGATAGCAACAAGTGCAATCCACCAGTTAGCTGAACAGTTGTTGATTGCGGATGGAGCAAGGTTCATACCGATTGCAATGATGATAGGACCAGTTACTACTGGTGGGAAATACTTCATTACATTGTTTGAACCGAAGAGCTTGCAGATAAGTGCTACAACGAGGTATAAGAGACCTGCACATGCAACACCGATACATGCATAGTTTAAAGCTACTCTTTCTGTCATGCCCATAGCAACGCCCTGAGCCTTAACTGCAGCATATCCACCAAGGAATGCGAAAGATGATCCTAAGAATACAGGAACTTTTCCCTTAGTTACTAAGTGCATGAAGAATGTTGAAAGACCAGCGAAAAGAAGTGTAGCTGATACGCTTAAGCCAGTAATAATTGGTACGAGCACTGTTGCACCGAACATGGCGAACATGTGCTGAAGGCCAAGAACCAGAGTTTTTCCTGTTCCAAGTTCCTTGGCATCATAGATTGCTTTCTGAGTTTCCTTACTCATTTTCTGCCTCCTGAATAATTAAAATAGGGTTATTTTACTGGTAAAAACACATCCTTATATAATAAAAATGTCTTGCACCGATGCAAGACAAACAAAGTGGATATACATGATAATGCATATGATATTTATTATAATCTTGCCGGCATCTCTGTACCGATTTAAAGATGTTCTTTACATTTCTAAAGTATACTCTCAAGGCATATTAAAGTCAACATATCAATAATATATGGATACTATTTCATATGTGAATGGATAGCAATTTGATATGGAAAAGAACTGCTCTGTAGGATATAATAAAATGTACATAATGTGATTACGAAAGGACAGCTTACATATATGAATATACTCGTAACAGGTGGAACCGGATTTATCGGTTCTCATACAGTAGTGGAACTGATAAATGCAGGTCATACAGCAACAGCTGTAGACAACCTTGTAAATTCTTCAGAAGAGGCAATTTCAAGAATTGAAAAGATTACCGGAAAGAAAGTGCCATTTTTCAAGGCGGATCTAAGAGACAGAGATGCTATGAAAAAGGTAATGGAAAGCAGCAGATTTGACTGCTGTATGCACTTTGCAGGACTTAAGGCAGTAGGAGAGTCTGTTGTAAAACCACTTGAATACTATGACAACAATCTTAATGGTACCCTTGTTCTTCTTGAAATGTTAAGAGAATATGATGTAAAGAGCATTATTTTCAGTTCATCAGCAACAGTATATGGTACTCCACAGTTCATTCCAATTACTGAAGAACATCCAAAGGGTGAATGTTCCAATCCTTACGGAAAGACAAAATCAATGATTGAGGATATTCTGGTTGATCTTAATACAGCAGATCTGAAGAATGGAAATGAAAAGCCATGGAATATTGTGCTTTTAAGATATTTCAATCCTATTGGAGCACACAGTTCAGGACTTCTTGGAGAAAATCCATCGGGAATTCCAAATAATCTTATGCCATATATTACACAGGTTGCAGTTGGAAAACTTCATCATCTCAGTGTATATGGAAATGACTATGAAACACATGATGGAACTGGTGTAAGAGACTATATTCATGTAGTGGACCTTGCAAAGGGCCATGTTAAAGCCTTAAAAGCAATTGAAGAAAACTGGGGAGTAAAGGTATACAATCTTGGAACAGGAAAAGGATATTCCGTTCTTGATATAGTAAACAGCTTTATTTCTGAAAACGGGGTAGATGTACCTTATGTCATCTGTGACAGAAGACCAGGGGACCTTGCAGAATACTATTCTGACCCAGGAAAAGCAGAAAAGGAACTTGGATGGAAAGCTGAACTTGATATAAAGGATATGGTAAGAGACAGCTGGAATTTCCAGAAGAACAACCCAAACGGATTTTAGGAGCATTATATTATGGGAGATCTGGTTCTATACCTCGGCCTTGCGCTTGTAGGATATCTGGTAAGCAACTGGAAAAAGGATATAAAGGAGAAAATGCCATTCCTTTCTGGAATTCAGACATTTTCAATTTTCCTTCTTATTTTTACAATGGGAACAAGAATGGGTTCCAACAGAGAAATCATTGACAATCTGGGAACCATTGGAGTTTCTGCCCTTGTATTTACTGCAGTTATTGTGCTTATGGTTCTTTTTGGTGTAATGGCTGTAAGAAAACTTCTCGGTTTCAACAGATATGGTGAAAAGGGAAATACTGAAAAGGGTGAAAAAAAGGATGGAGTCAAGGTTTCATTAAACCGTACTACCATATATATTGTAGTTGCGGTTGCACTTGGTATGCTTTTCGGATATTTTGTAATTCTCAAGTCAGTTGAACGTGGAGCGCTCTTTGGTGGAGACATTTCAAAGTTCGGTGACCTTGCAGGCCTTGTGATAAAAATTGCCTTAAGTGTCATGCTGTTTCTCGTTGGTATTGACCTTGGTTCATCAGGCAATGCATTATCCAATGCGAAGACAATGGGATACAAGATACTTGTAATTACTGCGGCTAATATTGTGCTTACTCTTTCAGCAGGAGTGGTTGCTGCTCTCATTCTTGGAATGAAGGCAAAGGAAGGACTTCTTGTTGCATCTGGATTCGGATGGTATTCCCTTGCGCCTGGAATCATTATGGATGCGGGATATATTACTGTAAGTGCCATAGCATTTCTTCACAATGTTCTCCGTGAGATGATTTCAATTATTACAATTCCGCTTATTGCAGATACCATCGGATATATAGAAACTACACAGATCCCTGGAGCTGCAGCAATGGACGTATGTCTTCCTGTTGTTGAAAGGGCAACCAAGCCGGAAGTTGCAATCTATTCATTTATTTCTGGAAGCATTATATCAATACTTGTTCCAGTTATTGTACCTGTACTCATAAATCTGTAAAAAACATTTTGAAAATGTTGCGAACAAATGTTTACATTTTGTTCTTTTTGTGATAATATGTTTCTATCTAGAGAAATGAGGTAAATGGTATGCTTAGCGAAAGAGAACAGAAAGTATTTGAATATATCAGAAAAAGCGTAAAAGAAACAGGTCTGGTACCATCATTCAGAGAAATCGGTGAGGCCCTTGATATCAAGTCAACATCCACAGTATATAAGGATATTGAGAATCTTTCACGTGCAGGATATCTTAAAAAGGATCCATCAAAGAAGCGTGCAATTACAATTATGGAACCTGAAGAAGAAAAGAAGAGTTCCTATGCTGAACCTTCAAACATTGTAAACATTCCAATCGTTGGAAGAGTTGCAGCAGGTACGCCAATTCTTGCAGAACAGAATATCGAAGATACATT
>JAKSSM010000028.1 GCA_024403065.1 Clostridia bacterium
TACTTCTTTTACTTCTCTTTCGTCCATGTTATGTCCTCGTTTCTGTGTGTTATATTTCGCTATAGAATGTCCGTCTGTTTTTTATGGTGAGTTCCCTGAATTTTTCGATATCAGGAAGTGCGTCATATATTTTATATGAAGGAACCCCTCTTATACATACACCAAGATAGTAAACTCTGTTGGATTCAGTTTCCTTAAGATATGCGTTATATGTGAACTGATGCTCATTTGACACTTCTTCATCAAAATGAAGGAATCTGTAGTCTGACATATACAGTGCGAGCTTACCGTCAAGATACATCTCTTTAAGCATATCATATACAGGTTTTACATAGGAATGGGGCTCTTTTTCAGCTTCTTTAAAAAGCAGAGTCAGTTTTTCATAATCTGTCATTTTATTCACCCTTAAAAATCGATTGAAGTATCGTCTGTAAGATTATTGTGATATTTTCTAACCATAAGTTCACGCATAGCCTTTGGGCTGTAGAGGCTGTAGTGCTTTTCGAGGTCTACACAACCTGAAAGTTCCAGTGCATATGCTGAAAAGCTGCTGCAGGTATGAGATCTTACAGCATTACGTTTAACTCTTAGTGGAAGCAGTGCTGCAATAAGGTAGTTATATGGAGTAAAACTGTTTTCAAGAGTATGAATATACTCTGTAACCTTCATAAACTGCTCGTCAGTCACATCAAATGTATATATTTCTGCGTCAAGCACTCCATCAGTTTTAAGCATATCAGGAGTTTCATGCTTGAATGAACCAGGAAAAAAGAATGCTTCATACTTTCTTGCATAGGAATAGATTTTTGTCTTATCCATATCAAGCATAATGGAACAGTGGTTGAAATGACTTCCTGTTATCAACCTGATAAAACTGGAAATAGTGGTATCTGTATGTGAAACTATGAGTGATATCCTATGCATAAAAGCTTCCTTTCATTTTTGAAATGAGTGAACTGATGAAAGAATCAAGCTATAGCCATTGTTCACAACGATACCTCATTATATCACCTGCAAATATCTCGAGCAATGAAAAACAGGATACTGCCGAATCCTGTTTTTCTGAAAGTAGATATATTACTTTAAAAATGCACTTTTAAAAGACTAGAAATTGATTACTTCAGGAGTTGAAGTGAATGAACAGATTGTAGCTGTTACATCCTTCAAGTAATATACTTCAGTGTTTCCGTCTCCTGGAGTGTACTGTGCTTTAAGGGAAGGGAAGAAATCAAGCATATCAGTTTAAACCACTCCTTTTGAATTTAGAAGAATCTTTTATCTGTCTTTTTTCAATATGTTTACCATAAGGTGCCAGACTGGAAGAAGATACAGGTAGCATGCAAGGGTAATGGATAAAACCGGAGCACCGCATGCTGAAAGGGGAACTGTACCTGCAATGGACCATGGAATGAGTGGTGCAATTACGGTCGGACCATCCTCAAGCATAAGGGCACGTTTCTCCTTATCAGGTTCGAGTTTTTCAGTAAGCTGGTTTGTAAGGATGATTGCAAGAGTCTGATTGCAGCTTACAGCGCATACTGTGATGGAAACGATGAGCATTGCAAGAAATACTGGCATGTTTTCTTTCATTCCTGAGATTCTGTCCTTTACATCATCAATCATATGAGTTCCTTCAAACATGCCTGAGTAGGATGATGAAAGACAGATAATGAATATTACTCTCTTCATGGAGAGGATTCCACCACCATTAAGAAGCGCTGCCACATTTTCCTTCTCTGCTTCAAATCCGAAAAGGAGAAGTTTAAGAAGTGTCAGAAACTCCATATGCTGAACGAAAATACAGATAAGGATTGCACATACAATACTTACTGCCATGGACTGCTTTACCTTCACTCTGAATATGGCAAGTACCACAATTACAAGAGCCGGAATCAGGCAGAGTGGGTTAAGTGAAAAGCTTTCACTGAATATGCTTTTTACATCAAGAATGTCACTGCCCCTATTTCCCTGAAAACCAAGGACAAGATATATAACGCAGCTTGCAATAAAAGGAACAGCAGCAATCTTGAACATCCTTTTTATATTGTCATAGATGTCAGTTCCGGTTACCTCTGATACAAGAAGTGCACTGGTTGATACAGGGGAGCATCTGTCACCGAAGAATACGCCAGAAAGAATTGCACCTCCTAAAAAGACTGGGTTGATGTTAAGTGCAAGGCCCATTGTCATGGTGATTACTCCCATGGTTGCAGATGTTCCAAAGGATGTACCGATCAGAAATGATACAAGACCATTTAAAAGGAATGCTGCAAGAAGGAATATTTCCGGTCTTATGAAGCGTGATGTATATGTTATTATAACCGGGATTGTTCCTGATGCTCTCCAGAGGGCTGTGAGCATACCAATAAGGATAAAGGTAAGAAGTATATTCTTTACAGTAAGGATTCCCTTAAGGGCAAAGCCTGCCATAGTCTTAAAGGAATAGTGATTCAGAAGTCCATAGCTGAAAAAGAGCACAAAACCGAAGATGAGGGCTGCAAGAATATTGATTCCCAGTATGATGCATAATATGAGTGAAAATGTGAATAGTCCGATTACTGTTAAAAGCATTTATCTGTCCTTCTTTGGTGCTCTGTTTACAATGAATATTCCGATACATACGAGGAAGAGTGCAACAAGCGACTTCCATGAGAAGGCACTTCCTTCCTTGAGAATTACTGCTGAAAGGATTACTCCAATAAGGGGATTTGTGAATCCGTAGATTGAAACCTTTGATACAGGATTGAACTTTAAAAGCATACTCCAGACTGAATATGCTGCAGCAGAGATAAATGAAAGGTAGAGGAGCATGACAAGTCCAGGTAAAGATACTTCTCCAAGTCTTCCACCGAAAATGAAGCCGCATACTGCCATGAAGATACCCCCTATAAGGAACTGATAGCCGCTAATCATTATTGGGTCAGCTTCCTTTGAGTAGTGCTTTATAAGTACTGTTGAAAATGAGTATGATAGTGCAGAAAGAAGGATAAAACCATCTCCTGTAAAGTTGAAACTCATATCAACATTTCCTGTAAGGTTAATGATTACAACTCCCATAAATCCAAGAGCACATCCAATAATCTTCTCTAAATTAAGCTTTTCCATACGGAATATGAGAGAGGATACCAGGATTGCAAGGAATGTATTTGTTGAAACAAGGATGGAGCCTTTTACTCCAGTTGTGTGGGCAAGTCCGATATAGAAAAAGAAGTACTGGATTACTGTCTGAAGAAGTGACACCTTGATAACCATAGGAAGTGTCTTCTTTGTAACTCTTAACATCTTCTTTTCTGCAATAGTTCCCATGAGTATTACAAGAACACCTGCAAGGGTAAATCTGAGTCCTGCAAAAAGAATCTGGGATGCAGTATCATCTCCAGAAATCGCAAAGAGTCTGTATCCGATTTTTACGCATGGGAAGGCACTGCCCCAGAGTGCACAGCAGAAAATTGCAAGAAGTGCCACAACAAGGGGCTTTTTCATTTTGTTTTCGTTAAGATTCATGTGATTTATGTCTACTCCGTGATGATATTAATGAACATTTCATAGAGACGGTCTGATAACCCGTTCCATGAAAGTTTCTTTACTTTTTCCTGAACAGGAAGAGGTACTTTCTTTATTTCAAGCATTGCATTCTTTAAGTCTTCTTCGAACCCTGGAAGAGTGGATTCTACAGGTTCATCTGTATTTACAAGTTCAGGTGGTTCTACAAAGATTACATGGTCAAGAAGTCCTGCTTTTCTTACCCATGGTCTGATTCCTGGAAGATCAGTGCAGATTACCGGAAGTCCAGATGCCATAGCTTCAATTATTACAAGAGGGAGTCCCTCAAAGAATGATGGAAGAATAAAGGCATGGGATTTCTGAAGTTCAATGGATAAATCATGCTGATTGAGTTTTCCAAGAAAATCAATTTTTCTTTTTGATTTCTCTGCCATAGAAACAATAGCATCATATTCTTCTCTGTTTCCGGCACCTCCAGCAATAGCTATAGAAATATCAGTACTGTCTGGTAAAAGATTAGAAGCCTTAATCATGCTCATTACACCTTTTTTATGGGAAACCTTACCTGCAAACATGATTCTGTAGGAAGATGTTTCTTTTCTGATATCTGGATCGATATTGAATACATTGCTGTTGTAGCCTGTTCCAATTACAGTAACCTTGGATTCAGGGACATCGAACAGTTCGCAGATTTCTTTCTTCTGCTCTTCATGAAGAGCTAAAAAGCCTTCAATCTTTCTTACATTTTCCTTTATATACTCCCTTTCAACAGGGTTCTTTTTAAGCTGTCTTAAACATGTACCATGACATACTGCATATACTGGAATATCCTGAATCTTTTCACGAATAAGGGCAGTAAGAAGGTACAGATGATGACAGAGAATAACATCTGGCTTAAACTCGGATACAGCTTTATCTATTGCATCTCCAAAAGAATTTCTGAAACACTGAACCATTTCTGGAGTAAGGTCCCTGTATCTTGTGCTTTCATATGGCATTTCATCTGACATTCCAAGGATAGGGAATGGCATATTATCAGAACTGTAATATACAGGATATCTTTCTACAGATTCACTGAATACTGCAGTTTCACCTTCAACTGTTCCATATATTACAGCAAGCTTAGCATCATGCTTTTCAAAACCCTTCATGAGTTCTGAAAGATAGACACCGCTTCCGGTTGAATCTGGTTTCTGTGCTGTTGTGTTTAGAATGCGCATATGTATCTACCTCCAATAGTCTATTTGTCAGTTTATCATTAGTAGAATATTCTTTCAACAGAAGAAACAAATGGTTTTATGGGATATATAATATTTGAATCATGAAACAGTAAGATTCCTGTTTACAAGTGTTTACAAGTGATATACATGTGTGTATAATACCTCTTGTAAACTTAATATATGTTCTTCGGGGCGGGGTGTAATTCCCCACCGGCGGTAAAGTCCGCGAGCGTTATGCATGATCCGGTGTGATTCCGGAACCGACAGTAAAGTCTGGATGTGAGAAGAAAGATAAAGCACATGTGCTGCTTTTTTGTGATATGTCCCGGAATCTCTGATTCCGGTTTTTTATTCACATATAGCATGCATTTATGTGGATAATATCAAGATTCGCCCTGGGAGTAATATTCCAGGTTTTTTTATGAGGTGATTATGACTGACAGAGACTACATGAATAGAGCAATTGACCTTGCAGTTAAGGCAGTTGGACATACAAATCCGAATCCAATGGTTGGCGCAGTAATTGTTAAGGATGGAGGAATAATTGGAGAAGGCTACCATGAAAGAATTGGAGACCTTCATGCAGAACGTAATGCGCTTAAGAACTGCAAAGAGGATCCAAATGGTGCCACAATCTATGTAACTCTTGAACCATGCTGCCATCATGGAAAGCAGCCACCATGTACAGATGCACTTATTGAAAGCGGAATAAAGAAGGTTGTAATCGGTTCCCGTGACCCGAATCCTCAGGTTTCAGGAAAAGGTGTAAAGTTTCTAAGAGACGCAGGTATTGAAGTGGTTGAAGATTTCATGAGAAAGGAATGTGATGACATAAATCCTGTTTTCATGAAATATATCGTAAACAAAGAGCCTTTTGTTGCACTTAAATATGCCATGACTGCTGATGGTAAGCTTGCAACTGATACCGGAAAATCCAAGTGGATTACAGGGGACAGTGCAAGAAATCACGTTCAGTATTTAAGGTCGTACTATAAAGGAATCCTGGTTGGAATAGGTACAGTTCTTGCTGATGATCCACTCCTTACATCAAGAATGGAAGGGGGAAGAAATCCTGTAAGGATTGTTCTTGACAGTTCCTTAAGAATTCCTGAAGAGTCAAAGCTTGTAAAAACTGCATTTGATGCTCCAGTTATCGTGTGTGCTCTTAAAAAGAATGAGGCATATAAAGAGTTTAACGAAAAGAAGGAAAGACTTGAAGAAAAAGGCGTAAAGGTTCTCCTTTTCAATGACTGTGACAATGAGGTTGATATAGAAGAGATGCTTCGTACACTTGGAAAAATGGATATCGATGGCATTCTCGTTGAAGGTGGCGGAAAAGTGAACTCCACATTCCTGAAATTAAGAAAGGTTGACAGAGTTCATATGTATATAGGTGGAAAAATCTTTGGAGGAACCGGCAGATTTACACCAATGAACGGATTTGGAGTAAGTGAAGTAGAAGATGCCCTAATCCTGGAAGAACCAAAGATTGAACTTTTTGGAAATGACATACTGGTAACTTACAAGGCAGGTGTATAGAAAATGTTTACAGGAATTATAGAAGAAACAGGTGCTGTAAAGAAGGTACTCTTAGGTGCAGTATCTGGTGAAATATCAGTAAAGTGCAGAAAGGTTCTTGAAGGAACGAATATAGGTGACAGTATTGCAGTAAATGGTATCTGCCTTACAGTTACATCCATAAAAGGTGATACCTTTACAGCAGATGTTATGGCTGAGACTTTAAGAAGAACAAATCTTGGAAGTCTTAAAATGGGTGAAAAGGTAAATCTTGAAAGAGCCATGAGTGCTGATGGAAGATTCGGAGGACACATAGTAAGCGGGCACATCGATGGAACCGGTATTATCTCATCACTTAAAGAAGAAGGTAATGCCGTATGGGTAAGCGTTTCCTCATCCCCTGAAATCCTCCACTACATAGTTGAAAAAGGCTCAATTGCAATCGATGGAATAAGCCTTACAGTTGCATATGTTGATGAACAGTTATTTAAAGTATCAGTTATTCCTCATACAGGAGAAGAAACAACACTTCTCAAGAAAAAGGTGGGAGACATCGTAAATCTTGAAAACGATGTCATTTCAAAGTATGTGGAAAAGATGCTTACACCATACAGAAAAGAAGAAAAGAAAAAATCCAGCATTACAATGGATTTTCTGATGGAACATGGTTTTTAGCTGAAAGGAGTTTTACATAATGGAAGAATTTAGATTTAGTACCGTTGAAGAAGCCTTAGAGGATTTAAAGGCAGGAAAGATTATTCTCTGCACAGATGATCCTGACAGAGAAAACGAAGGAGACTTCATCTGTGCCGCAGAATTTGCAACAGGTGAAAACATCAACTTCATGGCTGTTCATGGAAAGGGCCTTATCTGCATGCCAATGTCAAAGGAACTTGCAGACAAGCTTAATTTCCCTCAGATGGTTTCAGAAAATACAGATAACCACAGCACTGCATTTACTGTAAGTATTGACCATATGGATACAACTACAGGAATCTCAGCCTATGAAAGATCAGTTACTGCAATGAAGTGTGTTGAAGATGGGGCAAAGGCAACTGATTTCAGAAGACCAGGACATATGTTCCCACTGGTTGCAAGAAAAGGTGGGGTGCTCACTAGAAACGGTCATACAGAAGCTACAGTTGACCTTATGAGACTTGCAGGACTTAAGCCATGTGGACTCTGCTGTGAAATCATGGCAGATGACGGACACATGATGAGAACACCAGAACTCAAAAACTTAGCAAAGAAGTTTGGAATCAAGTTTATAACAATCAAGGATATTCAGGACTATATCAGGGTGAACGAAAAGCATGTAAAGCGTGAGGCAGTTGTAAACCTTCCTACAGACTATGGCATTTTTAAAGCCTATGGATATGTAAGTGATATTACAGGAGAACATCATATAGCTCTTGTAAAAGGTGATATCGGGGACGGAAAGGATGTGCTTGTAAGAGTGCACTCAGAATGCCTTACAGGAGACGTATTCGGGTCCTTAAGATGTGACTGCGGAAATCAGCTTAAAGAAGCTCTTTCCATGATTGAAAAAGAAGGAAGAGGAGTACTTCTCTATATGAGACAGGAAGGAAGAGGAATCGGTTTAATCAACAAGCTTAAAGCCTATGAACTTCAGGAAATGGGAAGAGACACAGTAGAAGCAAACCTTGACCTTGGCTTTGCTGCTGATTTAAGAGAATACTGGGTTGGAGCTCAGATTCTTACAGACCTTGGTGTAAAGGAGCTGAGACTATTAACAAACAATCCAAGCAAGATTTACGGACTTGACGGACTCGGCCTTACTATAAAAGAAAGAGTACCGATTGAGATAAAGGCACAGAAATACGATAATTTCTATCTTAAAACAAAGAAAAACAAAATGGGACATATGCTTGAAGAACTTTAAGGAGGTATAATATGATGGTATTAGAAGGTAAAGTAGTAGCAAAAGAAGGAATGAAGGTTGGAATCGTTTGTTCAAGATTCAACGAATTCATTACAAACAAGCTTTTAGGTGGTGCACTCGATGGACTTGTAAGACATGGTGTATGTGAATCAAACATCACTACAGCATGGGTACCAGGTGCATTTGAAATTCCTGTAGTTGCAAAGAAAATGGCTGAATCAAAGAAGTATGATGCAGTAATCTGTGTAGGTGCAGTAATCCGTGGAGCAACTTCTCACTATGACTATGTATGCAGCGAAGTATCAAAGGGAATCGCAACTGTTTCTCTTCAGACTGGAGTTCCTGTGATGTTCGGTGTTGTAACAACTGAAAACATCGAACAGGCAATTGAACGTGCAGGCACAAAGGCTGGAAACAAGGGATATGACTGCGCTCTTTCAGCTATTGAAATGGTAAATCTTGTGGAGCAGATCTAATGACTGAAAAACCGATTCTCATTCTCGACTATGATGGAACAATCCATGATACATTCTATATCTACCGTGAAGCATTTTTAAAAGGTATGGAAGAACTTGCGAGACTGGGATATATTGAAAAAGAAGAATACAGCGATGAAATGATAAGAGGATTCATCGGCATGTCAGTTACTGACATGTGGAATGCATTTAAGCCTGAACTTTCAGATGAAAGAAAAGACTTCGGTTCAAGACTTGTAGGAGACAATATGAATATTGCAATCCTAAGCGGAAAGGCAAAACTCTATCCTTATGCTCTTGACACTCTTAAGAGCCTTAAGGATGACTATGAACTCATGTTTCTTTCCAACTGTCCAAGAGGATATATGGAAGCTCATATCAAGGCCTTCTGCCTTCAGGAAATCTATGATTCTTTCTACTGTTCAGGAGACTATAACGATATGCCAAAGGAGAAAATCCTTGATATCATAAAGATTCCTCACAGAAGATATATTGTAGTAGGTGACCGCGACAAGGATAGAGCACTTGCAGCATATCACAATCTTTCATTTATTGGGTGCCTCTATGGATATGGAAGCATTGAAGAATTTGATGGAGCTGATGCAGTTATTACTGACATCAGAGAGCTTCCTGATGCACTTAAAAATATACTGTAACTTTCAAAAGGGAGAAGAATCTCCCTTTTTTCTAACGAATATATATTTTTTAAAACATGGTTTTTTGGTATAATGCGTAAAGGAAAGATATTTAGCAGGCATATTGTCTGTACAGCAGATAAAGGAGATATATTTCTATGAAAAAAACAATTCTTAAAAAGTATGCAAAGCTTCTTGTTTCAAAGGGAGTTTCCCTTAAAAAGGGTCAGGAACTGAACATTTATGCAAATGTAGACCAGGTTCCACTCGTAACTGAAATTGTAAGAGAAGCATACAAGGCAAAAGCAAAAAGAGTAAATGTTGAGTGGAGTTCAGATGAAATAACAAGACTCAACTACAGATACCGTTCACTTAAGACCATGTCAGAAGTACTTGACTGGGAAAAGGCAAAGCTCCAGCATAGAGTAGACAATCTTCCAGCAAGACTCTACATCATGTCAAGTGACCCTGATGCAATGAAGGGAGTTGACCAGGAACAGGTAGCAAAGGCAAGAATGGCTACATATCCAATCATGAAGCCATACCTTGACAAGGTTGAAAATAAAGAACAGTGGTGTATCGCAGGTGCTGCAAGTAAAGCCTGGGCTAAAAAGGTATTCCCTGAACTTTCAGCATCCAAAGCTGAAGAGAAGCTCTGGGAAGCAATCCTCTATACATCAAGAGTATGGGATGATCCTGAAAAAGAATGGGAAAAGCACAACAGGGATCTTGCAAAGAGATGTGAATTCCTTAACTCCCTTAAGTTAAAGGAACTTCAGTACAAGTCATCAAACGGTACTGATTTCAAGGTAGGCCTTATTCCAGATGGAATCTTTGCTGGTGGTTCAGAAGTTGCCCTTGGTTCAGGTATTGAATTCAATCCTAATATCCCATCAGAAGAAGTATTCACATCCCCAATGAAGGGTAAGGCAGAAGGTATTGTATATGCTACTATGCCTCTTTCATATCAGGGTGAACTTATTGAAGATTTCTCAGTAAGATTTGAAGATGGAAAGGCTGTTGAAGTTCATGCAAAGAAGAATGAAGAACTTTTAAAGCAGATGATTTCAATGGATGAAACAGCATGCATGCTTGGTGAATGTGCACTTATTCCATATGACTCACCAATCAACAATACTGGTATCCTTTTCTATAACACGCTTCATGATGAAAATGCAAGCTGCCATCTTGCACTTGGTAGAGGATTTACAAACTGCATCCGTGACTACGAAAAGTATACTCAGAAGGAACTTGAAGAAAAGGGTGTAAACTCATCCATGATTCATGTTGACTTCATGATTGGAAGCAAGGATATGAATATCACAGGCATCACTGAAGATGGAAAGGAAATTGCAATCTTCAGGGATGGAAACTGGGCATTCTAGAGTAAAATCAGTAAATATGACATCTGCCAGGAAGGCAGATGTCTTTTTTATGGGATAAGTGTTATCGGCAAATTTAATACGCTATCGGCAAAATATAACGGGTTTTTAACAGAAAAAATGTTGAGATATATTGCCGATAGTGATATAATTGTTCCGATAGATTATTGCAAGGTTTATATTTTTCTGGAGGCTTTATATGAATTATGACAGTGTATCTATAATTGCTGCAAAATGGGGGATATCCGAAAGAAGTGTACGCAACTACTGTGCAGCGGGAAAAGTTCCAGGGGCAGTTATTGAAGGAAAAACATGGAAGATACCTTCAGACGCAGTTAAACCCGGTAGAAAAAAGAGAGACGGGAAAATTCCATCAGATATTCTTCTTAGACTTAAAGCGGAAAAAGAATCTGGAATTAATGGTGGGATATATCATAAAGTACAGATTGAGTTAACATACAATTCCAATCATATAGAGGGAAGCCGCCTTACCCATGATCAGACAAGATACATATTTGAGACGAATACTATTGGTGTTCAAGAGACGGCAGTATATGTTGATGATATTGTAGAAACGGCAAATCATTTCAAATGTGTTGACCAGATTATAGAACTTGCAAATTACAGCCTCAGTGAGTCCTTAATTAAACAGCTTCACTTCATTTTAAAAACCGGAACTTCTGACAGCAGGAAACCATGGTTCGCCGTAGGTGACTACAAGCGTGCAGAAAATGAAGTAGGTGGGAAAGAAACCACAATGCCAGAGAATGTTGCGAAAGAAATGAAGCAGCTGCTTAAAAAATACAACGAAAAAAAAGTGAAAACTCTGGAAGAGATTATAGAATTCCATTATGAATTTGAGAAAATCCATCCATTTCAGGATGGAAACGGGCGTATCGGAAGACTGATTATGTTTAAAGAATGTCTCCGTAATGGTATTACCCCTTTTATTATTGAAGACGATATCAAGGAATTCTATTATCGTGGACTTAAGGAATGGAAAAATGAACGTGGATACCTTATAGATACATGTCTTTCTGCTCAGGACAGATTTAAAGTATATATGGACTATTTTGGACTTGAGTATAACGATTAAACATCTTGTAAAAGCAGAAATCCGGATTACTAAATTAAATACTTGAAAAATCAGGCATTTTGTACTAATATATCATTGTTATGACATAACTTACAGAAATGGAGAAATTCAAATGGAAAGAATTAAGACATTAGAAACTCGTGACCTTTGCGAAAGCGCAAAGAACGGTGGCTGTGGCGAATGCCAGACATCATGCCAGTCAGCTTGCAAGACTAGCTGTGGTGTTGCTAACCAGAAGTGCGAAAACAAGGAAAGCAAGTAAGATTAACAAAGAAGGTGTCACGAAGGTGACACCTTTTTACACGGAAAGGAAAAAGTATTTTTATGCTTCATCAGTATAAACTGAACGGCTACAACATTGTACTTGATACCTGCTCAGGATCAGTTCATGTTGTGGATGAGGTCGCATATGATGTGATTTCAATGTATCAGGAAAACACAAAAGAAGAAATCGTTAAAGCAATGCTTGAGAAATATAGTGACAGAGAAGACGTTACTGAACAGGATCTTCTTGACTGTATTTCAGATGTTGAATATCTCAAGGAAAAGGGAAAACTCTTTACAGAAGATAACTATGCAGACATGGCTGGAACATTCAAGGAAAGATCGGGAGATGTGGTAAAGGCACTCTGTCTTCATGTTGCTCATACATGTAATCTCAACTGCTCATACTGCTTTGCAAGCCAGGGTAAATATCATGGTGATAGAGCATTAATGAGTTTTGAAGTAGGAAAGCAGGCACTTGATTTCCTGATTGCAAATTCAGGTCACAGAACAAACCTTGAAGTTGACTTCTTTGGTGGTGAACCTCTTATGAACTGGGATGTAGTAAAGCAGCTCGTAGAATATGCAAGAAGTGTAGAAAAGGAAGCAAAGAAGAACTTCAGATTTACTCTTACAACAAATGGTGTGCTGATTGACGATGATGTAATTGAGTTTGCAAATCGTGAAATGAGTAACGTTGTTTTATCCCTTGACGGAAGAAAAGAAATTCATGATAGATTAAGAGTTGACTATGCAGGTAACGGAAGCTATGACAGAATTGTTCCAAAGTTCCAGAAACTTGTAGAATCCCGTGGTGGCAAGAACTACTATATGCGTGGAACATTTACTCATGCAAATCCTGATTTCACTAAGGATGTTTTCCATATGGCTGACCTTGGCTTCACTGAACTCAGTATGGAACCGGTTGTTGCAAAATCAACTGACCCTGCAGCCCTTACAAAAGAAGACATCGAAATAGTAAAGGAACAGTATGAAATTCTTGCAAAAGACATGTTAAGACGTGAAAAGGATGGAAAGCCAATTACTTTCTATCACTACATGTTAGACCTGACTTCAGGTCCTTGCATCTACAAGAGAATTTCAGGATGCGGATCTGGTACTGAATATATGGCTGTTACTCCATGGGGAGACCTTTATCCATGTCACCAGTTTGTAGGTGAAGAAAACTACAAGCTTGGAGATGTATGGAATGGAGTTACAAACAAAGATCTTCGTGAAGAATTCCGTTCATGCAATGCCTATGCAAGACCTGAATGCAAGGACTGCTGGGCAAAACTCTACTGTTCAGGTGGATGTGCAGCTAATGCATATCATGCAACTGGAACAATCAGAGGAATCTACGAACCAGGATGCGAACTTTTCAGAAAGCGTATTGAATGCGCTATTATGATGAGAGTAGCTGAAGACGATATGAAATAGAAGAAAAGACGGATTTGATCCGTCTTTTTTAATGCATATATACTTTTATGAGATAAAGAATCATTAGGTGAAGAGGGTAGAAAACATAGAAGAAATACTTACTGAACATGTTTTTCTTTCCAGGTTTTCCGTTATACATGGAGATTGCAATAAGGAAAAGGAACATTCCTGTCTGGCATATTTCTGTGTACCATATGAGATGGTTTTCCACCATATATATCACATCCGACAGTACGAGGGACAGTGACATAATGATGTAAAGCTTTTTCCATACTTCAGGCCTATCATGAAATATGTAGAATATGAACACCATAAAAGGTGCAAATATGCTCCAGTCACAAAAAATGCATAAGAAACCCAGGAATGCAACTGAAACTATCATCTTCCATTCCTTTTCTATATGTTCAATAGAATAGAGAATCATGAATGAAAGAAACAGTGTCATTATCATGCTGAAATCAAGAACTAGAAGTGTGTTGTGATGAAGGAGTGCATATGGCACCTGTGAAATGAGTGCAAAAGTGAAAAGACGGATTCCATACTTTTTCTTTGAACTGGTGTACATATATCCTTCAGCAAGAAAGTAGCACATGATTGGCGCAGTAAGCCTACCAATCATTCTCATTATCTGATAGAGAAAGAAATCGGTTACAAAGGTTGCTGCAATGTGATCTATGAGCATGGCAGCTACTGCAATATATTTTAATGTATTTCTAGATAATCCGTTACGTTTTTCCATAGCATCCATAGTATAGCATATGGAAGAGGGATTATGATATAATATAGAAAAAATAGTGTAATACGGACTGAAGGAAAATCATATGCTGCTTTTCAAGAAGAAACCAGAAAAAATCATAGTTAAATTTACAAGACAGAGTCTCAATATGGGTGATGACTGTCTTGCGCCACACCTTGAAGAAATAGAAGTGAGTGTCACTGACAGGATTTCTGATCTTCTCTTAAAGGCAAAAGACTATCTTCCATCCATGAGAAACTATGAGTGGGAAGCAAAGTGCAGTAAGGGTATACTTGGAAGACTCAAATCAGGAGAAAGTGCAGAATATGAACTGATTCTTGAAACAGAGGATATAAAGGTAAAAAAGCACCACAAGAGGGCACAAAACTGTATCCTTTT
>JAKSSM010000029.1 GCA_024403065.1 Clostridia bacterium
CTTGCATACATTTCCTTTGCAACTTCGAGAATAGTCTTTTGGTTGTCTTCTTTTGCCGAAATACTGTTTCCGGCTTCATTCAGTTCCTTAAGTCTGTTTAATACTGCATCTCTTCCCTTCAGAATTGTAGCCGCGTCAAAATCCGAAACTTTTGTGGTAAAGTATGTAGCATAGAATTCTCTTGGATAATACACTTTAAACCATGCCATACGGAAACTCATCATAGTATATGCTACAGCGTGGGCACGTGGGAACATGTACTGGATTTTTCTGCATGAATCAATATACCAGTCTGGAACCCCGTGATCTTTCATAAGCTTGATATGATCATCACCAAGACTCTTGTTCTTCTTTCTTACGATTTCCATGATGGTAAATGCATCCCCTGGTTCAAGCCCCTTAATCATAAGATAGTTCATGATGTCGTCACGGGTTGAAATTACTTCGTTCATTTTCGCTATGCCCTGTCTGATATAGTCCTGGGCATTATTAAGCCATACATCAGTACCATGAGAGAATCCTGCACGACGGACCAGGTCAGCGAACTTGTCTGGCTTGATGTCATCAAGCATCTGCTGAGTGCATTTTGTTCCGAATTCAGGTAGTGCAAAGGAACCATGCGTATCGTCATACTCAGGATCCAATATATCAAGAGCCTCATTACCATTGAAGATACTCAAAACCTTTCTGTCTGTAAGGTCAATCTTAAGAGGGTCTACTCCTGTCATATCCTGAAGCTGTCTTATCATGGACGGAATATCGTGACCCAGAATATCCAGTTTCAGAAGGTTCTGGTCAATCTTGTGATAATCGAAATGTGTAGTAATTACATCCGACTCTGCATCGTTTGCCGGATGCTGCACTGGACAGAATTCATATATTTCATGATCATCTGGAACAATTACAATACCGCCAGGATGCTGTCCTGTTGTACGCTTTACACCAGTACATCCTGCAACAAGTCTTTCAATTTCATACTTGTTGACAGTCTGTCCCTTTTCTTCATAGAACTTCTTTACATAACCATAGGCAGTCTTATCCTGAATACCTGATACAGTACCTGCCTTGAATACATTCTTTTCACCGAAAATCTCGCCTACATAGCGATGAGCTACAGGCTGATATTCTCCTGCGAAGTTAAGGTCTATATCAGGCTCCTTGTTGCCACTGAAACCAAGGAATGTGGCAAACGGAATCATATATCCATCACGATTCAGTTCTTCACCACATACAGGGCACTTCTTTGGTGGCATGTCAACACCGCAGTCATATACCGCCTTGTCTCCCCATTCAATGTAGTGACACTTTGTACAGTAGTAGTGAGGGTCAAGCGGATTAACTTCAGTGATATCCGCCATAGTTGCTGCGAGTGATGAACCAACGGACCCTCTGGAACCAACAAGATATCCATCGCTTAAGGATTTATTTACAAGCATCTGTGCAGATACATACATTACGGCATATCCGTTTCCGATGATTGAATTGAGTTCTGTTTCGAGACGTGATGCAATTTCCTCTGGAAGAGGATTTCCGTACATCTCATATGCTTTTTTCATACATGATGTACGTAAGGTTTCTTCAGCGTTTGCAATCTTTGGAGGGAACTTTCCAACAGGAACCGGCTTAAGTCCTTCTTCACAGAGATCAGCAATATACTGAGTATTATCTACAACTATTTCTTCTGCTCTATCTCCAAGGTATGAAAACTCCTGAAGCATTTCATCCGTTGTACGCATGAAAAGGCCTTCACCTTCTTCTGCGTCTTCAAATCCCATGCCTGCCATAAGGATATTTCTGTAGAGTGCATCTTCACTGTTTTCATAATGAGAGTCTGTTGTGGCAACAACCTTCTTTCCAAGCTTGTCTGCAATCTCAATAATTCTTCTGTTGATAGCCTTGAGGTCTTCCTCATTTTCTATTCTCTTGCCGTGGAATGTGAACTTCTTTGTTTCACTTTCACGTGTAAGGAATCTGTTGTTTATGAGAGGCTGTATTTCAAGATAGTCATATCTTGAAGCAATTCTTTCCTGTTCTTCAGGACTTGCTTCAGCATATACTTCCCATTCTTTTTTTCTTTTACTGTAAAATTCAGAACCAATTACAGAGGAGAATACTTCTCCTGCTTCACATGCAGAACCGATTATAAGGCCTTCTCTATGAGACTCAATAAGAGACCAAGGAATACGAGGGTTCTTGTGATAATAGTTTACATGTGAGTATGATACCAGTTTATACAGGTTCTTTATACCAATCTGAGACTTGGCAAGGATAATGATATGATACGTCCTGCAGTCTTTATAGTGCATTACTCCATCACTGTCAGTAACCTTAGCATCATCAAAAACATATCCTTCCATACCGTAAATTACTTTTATGGTTCTACCGTTCTTTTTCTGCTTTTCTGCTTCAGCAAAAGCGTCAGGGAATGACTGTACAACTCCGTGGTCAGTAATTGCAATGGCAGGCTGGCCCCACTTTGCTGCACGCTTAACAGCAGCTTTAGCATCAGTAAGCCCGTCCATCTGACTCATTTTTGTGTGGAGATGAAGTTCGACACGTTTTCTTTCACAAGTATCCATGCGCTGTTCAGGTTCGTCAATGAGTTCAAGTGCCCTGAACATGATAACCTTCATGTTTTCGAATGTATCAAACTGGATTTCTCCAGAAAGTCTTACATACTTTCCTTCACTTACAGTGCTTTCTAAATCTGCAAGCTTGGCTTCAGTAACAAATGCCTTACAGAGAACCGTAGTTTTTCCATCTGTCACGAGTGCCGAATAGATAAAGTTTCCTGTCTTGATCTGTCTCTTGTCAGTTCTGAAAACCTGTCCTTCTACTACACACTTACCCATACGCTTTTCATCGTATACTTCAGTAAGTTCTGTATCCTTTGGCGCACCAACTCCACCGCCCATAATGCGGTTTCCTTCCATAGGGATGTCTTCCCTTTTCTTTC
This sequence comes from Clostridia bacterium, assembly GCA_024403065.1. GTDB lineage: Bacteria > Bacillota > Clostridia > Peptostreptococcales > Anaerovoracaceae > JAKSSM01. The sequence continues at coordinate 2,957 of JAKSSM010000029.1, forward strand.
TTCTGTATGGAGCACCAGTGTCTTCTTTCTTTTCCTGCTTTGGAACAGCTTTCTCTTTTAAAAGCTGCTTCTGTGCATCAACCTTCTCTTTAAGATCATTTGCTTCTTCTTCATTGAAAGACTTTTCTTTTTCAGTGTATCTTTCACTGTCATTTACAAATGTAATATCAAGTTTCACATCGAAAGTATCTCTTAAAAGGCTTTCAAAGAGAGGTTTTACATTTGCATTAAGAAGGTTTGCGGCAGTATTACCAAATGCTTTAAGTGTAAGACTTCTGTCATTAAGTCTGAAACCTGAAAGGTCAATTGACTTTGTAAATCCCTGATAATCTCCATTAAGAATCTTTATCATGTAAGGAACATAAAGTCTTACAATATCCTTGATGTCAATAATGACATCCTTATATGTAAACTCGAATCTGACATCAGAAACATCAGGAAGATTCTTCTTAAGATCTTCCCTGATTGTCTCAAGATTATTGAAAGGAATAATGAAGTTTAGTGTCATACGCACAACAAGAACAAGGGTTTCCTTATTCATTGAAATCCCGTCTACATTGTATCTGTATTCACTTTTTTCAATGCCTGTAATAGAAAGTTTATCCCAATCTATCTTTGCATTAAGAAATTCATTCATTCTATCTGATATTATCCTTTATAAGTGATATAAGTTCGTCTACAATCCTGTCTTCAGGAACTTTTCTAAGGATTTCTCCCTTTCTGAAAAGAAGTCCTTCGCCTTTTCCACCAGCGACACCAAAGTCTGCCTCTCGTGCTTCACCAGGGCCATTTACGGCACAACCCATAACAGCAACCTTGATGGATGGAAGATTCTTCTCTTTCATTTCCTTTTCAACCGGTTTAAGTTTTTCTTCTACTTCATTTGCAAGTTTTTCAAGATTGATTCTTGTTCTACCGCATGTAGGACATGATATGAGTTCAATTGATGACTTCATAAGACCTAATGCTCTAAGTATTTCTTTTGCAAATATAACTTCATTTACCGGGTCAGATGTAAGGGATACTCGCATTGTATCGCCTATTCCGTTAAGAAGAAGCGCTCCAATTCCAATAGCAGACTTTATCTTGCCTCTTTCAAGAGTACCTGACTCTGTGATCCCAATATGAAGTGGATGGTCTGTTCTTTCAACAAGAAGCTTATGGGCTCCATAGTTTTCAAGAATATCAGTTGATTTTATAGACACAACAAGATTGTCATATCCAAGGTCTTCTATGATTTTAAGACTGTTTACTGCACTTTCAACCAGTCCGTTTGTGCTGACTCCACTGTATTTTTCGATTTCCTTTTTCTCAAGAGAACCGGAATTTACGCCTACACGGATTGGAATATTTCTCTCTTTTGCACAGTCTACAACTTTTTTTACGTTTTCTATGCTTCCGATGTTACCAGGATTGATTCTAACTTTGTCAGCACCATTCTTCATTGCAGCAACGGCAAGCTTGTAGTCAAAATGAATATCCGCAACCAGTGGAACACGATTTCCAGCTGCCATAAGTTTTTTCTTTACAACGAGAAGATTGTCTGCTGCTTCCATATCAGGAATAGCAACTCGTACAATCTCACAGCCATTGTCTGTAAGTTCACATATCTGATTAAGGAGTGCCTTCTCATCTCTTGAATCACAGTTTGTCATTGACTGTATGGCGATAGGATTTCCACCACCTATTTTAATGTCTCCAATCTGAACAACTCTGCTCATAAATACCTCTATCCGAAAATTCTGAATACATCGTGGAATGTTATAAATACTGAAAGTGCAAGAAGAAGGATAATTCCTACTGCATGTACTGTTCCTTCAACCTTTTCATCTACTTCCCTCTTGGTAATCAGTGTATAAAGTACAAAAATGATACGTCCACCATCAAGTGCAGGAAGCGGAAGCAGGTTAAGTACGCCTACATTTATGGAAATAAGGGCAAGAAGGAAAAGGTATGAAGTAAATCCATAGGATGAAGTCTCACTTACAAGCTGGATTACTCCAACAGGACCCGACATGTCGGATACACTTGCTTCACCTGTAAACAGCATCTTTAGTGAAAGAAATATGGTGCTAACCATTTCCTTTGTCTGAAGAAGACCGTATTTAAGTGCTGTAAGAGGATTATGTGATGTTCCTGCCTGAATACCTACCACATATCTCTTTGAAACAACATTTCCGCTTTCATCCTTTGTCTCTTCTATTACCGGCGTAAGGTTATATGTGATCTTTTCTCCATTTCGCTTTACAGTTATACTGATCTCTTCGCCTGTAGTTGATGTGATACTGCTGACTACATCAGACCATGAACCACAGTTGTTATCATTTATCGCTACAATCTTATCCTTTGCCATAATTCCTGCAAGGTCTGCAGGTGAACCAGGAGTTACGGAATCCAGTGTTGTTGTAGCACTTCCAAGAACAAGATATACCATTGTTGATATTACAATGGCAATTACAAAATTCATGGTAGCTCCTGCTGCCAGGATTATAAGTTTCTGCCATGGCTTCTTGTTTATGAAAGCCCTTGGATCTTCTGAAGACTCATCTTCACCTTCCATGGCACAGAATCCGCCAATAGGAAAAAGTCTGATTGAATGAAGTGTTTCACCTCTCTGCTTTTTCCAGAGTACTGGTCCCATACCAAAGGCAAACTCTTTTACCTTTACATCACATTTCTTTGCTGCAATGAAGTGACCGAGTTCATGAGGAAATATGAGTAAACCGAATAGTAATATTGCTAATATCGCTGTTTTCATTTGATACTCTTTCTCGTTTCGTTATCTATTCTCAATACATCCTGAAGAGTAAGGTTGTATTCACCTTTGTGCTCATCAAGAATTTTTTCAAGTGTTTCTGGGATATCCAGGAAGGATATCTCGCTATTAAGGAACTTTTCAACAAGTACCTCATTGGCTGCATTCATAACTACCGGATAGCTTCCGCCCTTTTTTATAGCTTCATATGCAAGGCCAAGGCATCTGAAAGTCTCAAGATCAGGCTTTTCAAATGTAAGTGACATACCAAAAAGGTCAAGTTCATCTTCACCGGATTCTATTCTGTCCGGATATCCAAGTGCAAGACTGATTGGAATTCTCATGTCAGGAACACCCATCTGTGTAAGCACAGAATTATCCATGAATTCCACTCCAGAATGCACGATTGACTGTGGGTGAACAAGAACTGTAATATCATCAGCATCTACGTTGAAAAGCCATTTGGCTTCAATTACTTCAAGCCCCTTGTTCATAAGAGTAGCTGAATCAATTGTAATCTTTTTACCCATGTTCCACTTCGGATGCTTGAGAGCATCTGAAAGGGTAACCTTCTTAAGGTCACTTAGAGAACGACCTCTGAATGGTCCACCAGAACATGTGAGAAGAATCTTTTTTACCTTTCTTCCTTCATTTCCTTCAAGACACTGGAATATTGCAGAGTGTTCACTGTCAATAGGAAGAAGTCTTACAGGTCTTCCCTTTTCAGTTTCATATGATGAACCTGTATAAGAAGAATTCTTAACGAGGCTCATAATAATCTCACCACCAGCAACAAGAGTCTCCTTGTTGGCAAGTGCAACATCCTTTCCTGCGTTAATAGCATAGTATGTTGGTTCAAGACCACGCATACCCATTAAGGCATTTACGACCATATCTGTATCAGTTTCTGATGCAGCATATACAAGTCCTTCACTTCCTGAAAGGAACTTTACGTCTCTAAATTCTTCTTTCAGACTATCTGCATCACTCTCAAGTTCAGTGACACATAACTCAGGATGAAATTCTTTTATCTGTTCTTTAAGAAGACTGATGTTTCTTCCACATGTAAGCGCAATGACTTTAAAGTCGCTGCTGTTCTTTCTTATAACATCGAGGGTCTGCGTTCCAATTGAACCAGTAGACCCGAGAAGCGCTATTCTTTTCATAAACTCTCCTAGATAAACTGCATAAGAAGATAAAGTGCCGGTGCAACAAATATTACACTGTCAAATCTGTCAAGAACACCACCATGTCCCGGCATAATCTTTCCATAATCCTTTATATCAACCTTTCTCTTTATGGAGGATGCTGCAAGGTCACCAATCTGTGAAAGAACAGCACCAGCAACAGAGAACACTATGATGTACCAAGGGAATTCCTTAAGTACTACAAGGCAGAAAATCATGTTGAATATAACAGAACCGAGTACTCCTCCAATTGCTCCTTCAACAGTTTTCTTTGGACTGAGCTTTGGACAGAGTTTATGTTTTCCAATGGCGTATCCTGTAAAATATGCCATAGTGTCAGCTCCATATGCTGTAAGGAACACAAGCCAGATAAATACCGGTCTGCTGCTTTCATCAATAAGCACAAGCTGATAGAAAAGAAGCACAACATACAAAACTCCAAATAAAGTGCCAAAGCTGTCAGTAATTCCTGTTCCGTCAATATCAAATCCATATACAAGGGATAACATAAGCACTGCAATTACCCAGAACATTACAAAAACAGGATTGAATCCATTTAAGATCACATGACCTATTGCAAGCACTGCAAGACTGCCGAATCCAATTACTCTGCTGGGTTTATGTCCCGCATGTTCCATTGCTTTATAGAACTCATCAAGTCCTACTGCAGCAAGAAGAACAACTGCAATTTTAAGTGCTACTCCTCCAAAAAATACACATACGAAGAAAGGTATGAGCATTGTCGATGCAAGTATTCTAGTCTTCATCTATCTTCCTCCAAAACGTCTGTTTCTTTTTCCGAAACTGTTCAGAATCTCTTCATATTCATCAGGTGTGAAATCGGGCCAGAGTGTATCAGTAAAGAAAAACTCAGAATATGCAACCTGCCATAAAAGGAAGTTGCTGAGTCTCTCCTCACCTGATGTGCGTATAACAAGTTCTGGGTCAGGAATATTTCCGTTTTCAGCGCCTGTATAGAGATTCATGGATAACATATCTTCATCGATGTCATCCACGTTTATATCCCCATTTTTAACGCTTTCAGCTATCTTTTTCACACCCCTTACAATCTCTGCTCTTGAACCATAGTTGAGAGCAATATTGAACTGGAGTCCTGTGTTGTTCTTTGTTGTCTCTACAGCTTTATCCATAGATAAAACTGCATCTTCAGGAACACGTGAACGGTAGTCCCCAAGAATGTTTACCTTAACATTGTTCTCATGAAGTTCTTTAAGTTCCTGTGCGATGAACTTAACTGCAAGTTTGAATATTCCACCTACTTCTTCAGTTGATCTTTTCCAGTTCTCTGTTGAGAATGCATAAACTGTGAGATACTTTACGCCCAGAACATCTGAACGCTTGATGATTTCCTTCATTGCGTACATCCCCTGGTTGTGTCCCTGGATTTTTGTTAAATTGTTCTTTTCAGCCCATCTTCCGTTACCATCCATAATGACGGCAACATGAACTGGTATATTTCTTTTTTCTTCCATTTTTGATAAAAACTGGTAAATGTCCTACTAAAAACGAATGGCTACATTAAGTAGCCACTCCATTTATACTTCCATAATTTCTTTGTCTTTGTTTGCGATTACTGTGTCGATTTCCTTTTCAACCTTTTCAATGCTCTTCTGAACATCATCTAAGCCCTTCTTAAGTTCATCTTCAGTAATTTCCTTGTCCTTTTCAAGCTTTTTAAGCTTATCGTTTGCTTCACGACGTAAGTTTCTGATTGCAACCTTTGCATCTTCACCATACTTCTTAACTGTCTTTGTAAGTTCTTTACGACGTTCTTCTGTTACTACTGGAATAACAAGTCTGATTACCTTACCATCATTTGAAGGGTTGATACCAAGATTTGACATGTTGATTGCCTTTTCGATATCACGGATTGACTTTGAATCGAATGGTGTAACTACAATTGTTCTTGGATCTGGTGTTGTAATATTTGCAAGGTTCTTTAATGGTGTTGGCATACCATAGTATTCAACCATAACCTTGTCAAGAAGTGCTGGATTTGCTCTTCCTGCTCTAACTGTATTAAGGTCTTCCTTTAAAAAGCGAATAGTCTTTTCGCATCTTTCCTGTAAATCTTTTTTGATAGTTTCCATAGTCCACCTCTTTATTTAATAATAGTGCCAATCTTTTCTCCAGTAACAGCCTTCATGATATTTGACTCGTCATCAAGTCCAAATACATGAATTGCAATGTTATTGTCCTTGCAGAGTGTTGCTGCAGTAAGATCCATAACTTTCAGTTCTTTTTCTACAATGTCCATATGTGTAAGAGTGTCAAACTTCTTTGCATCTGGATAAACATCAGGGTCCTTGTCATATACAGCGTCTACGCTTTTTGCAAGAAGAATAACTTCTACATTCATTTCTGCTGCACGTAATGCTGCTGCTGTATCAGTTGTAAAGAATGGGTTTCCTGTACCACCACCGAAAACTACGATGTCGCCGTGGTCAAGATGAGATAAAGCTCTACGTCTTGCATATGGTTCAGCTACTTCCTTGATTTCAAGTGCAGTCTGTACCTTGCAAGGTGCATTGATTGAAAGGAATGCATCCTGAAGTGCCATTGAGTTCATTACAGTAGCGAGCATTCCCATATAGTCTGCTGTTGCTCTGTCCATATCTCCTGAACTTCTTCCTCTCCAGAAGTTTCCGCCACCTACAACAATTGCAACTTCAACTCCAAGATCATGAATTTCCTTAATCTGCTTTGCAATTTTCAGTACCTTGTTAGGATCGATACCAAACTTGTTTTCACCTGCTAAAGCTTCTCCGCTTACTTTAAGCATTACTCTTTTATATACTGGTTTCATAGTCCCTCCATATTTACATCTGTATTATATCATACATTTTGCTTCGTTTCTACTTTGAAATGCTTTTTCATAATAACTATATAGCAAATCACTTCTGCCACCGTAGTAATAATCCATGATGTGGTGTATGACAGATAAATGCATTCAAGTGTGTGGAATTTAGGTATCTGGAATACTGTTGACAGCCATAAAACTCTGAAAAGGCATACCCCTACCATTGTTATAATCATTGGTGGAAGCGAGAATCCAAGTCCACGGGTAAGCGCAGACACAGCGTCCATCCAGCCATCAAGAAGATACGGAAGACATACATATGTCACTCTGATCATACCATAGGCAATAGTTTCTGGTGTGTTAGTATAGAAGCTTAAAAGTGTTTCTCCGAAAAGATACACTCCCCCACCGAATATGATGCCTGCAGCTGTCGTTGTAAGCATTGTTCTTGTCATAATCGGTCTTATTCTCTCATTTTTTCCAGCTCCCACATTCTGGCTGGTAAATGACATACCTGCCTGAGAGAATGCGTTGATACCTGTAAAGATAAATCCTTCGATGTTCCCTGCCGCTGAGTTACCTGCCATTGCAACATCACCAAAGGAGTTGATTGATGACTGAATAAGGATATTGGAAATACTGAACATCATTCCCTGAATACCTGCAGGAACACCAATCTTTATTATGCTTACAGCTTTTTCGCTGCATATTCTGATATCCTTTAAAACCAGTCTTATGGAACTCTTTTCTCTAACAAGACTTACAAAAATCAGAACAGCTGATACATACTGTGAAATTGCTGTCGCCCAGCCTACACCTCGTACATCGATCTTAAGTACAATTACAAAGTAAAGATTGAGTACTACATTTACTATTCCAGAAATCGTAAGGAAAATCAGAGGTCTTCTTGTGTCTCCATTGGCTCTAAGAATTGCAGCACCAAAGTTATATACCATCATTGCGGGCATGGAAACAAAATAGATTCTCAGGTATGTAGTTGCAAGAGGCAGTACCTTCTCTGGTGTCTGCATCATTACAAGAAGAGGTCCTGATACTATCATTCCGAGGATTGTGAGTCCCACTCCAGATACAAGTGCAAGAGCCATAGAAGTGTGAACAGTCTCTTCTACCTCTTTGTACTTCTTTGCACCTATATATTTTGCAACGATTACATTGGTACCTACAGAAAGACCAATGAACAGTGTAACGATAAGGTGTACAAGAGGCCCATTGGAACCAACTGCAGCAAGGCAAAGGTCACCCGCAAACTTTCCAACAACTACAATGTCTGCAGCATTAAAAAGCAACTGAAGAAGACCCGAGAACATAAGTGGAAATGCAAATGCAAGCATCTTACCGAGAATTGGGCCTTCTGTCATATTTATTTCATTACGTGCCTTTTTCATTTATTTTTTAATCATTTCCTTGAATTTAGGAAGTACTTTTACCAAAGCAAGCATCACTACAATTTCAACAGCAGTCATGATTCCAGCCTGTACACTTCTTGTTGCAAGAAGTACTTTGAATGAAGAACCATAAAGAATTGAAATCCAGAGTGTATTAAGAATAAGACTGCATACAATCTGATTGATGATTACAGCTACAGGAATATTAAGTGCCATCTGCTTTTCGCTTTTATTGTAGAAAAAAACGCCATATATTACACCTGTAAGGAAGCATGTAAATGTGAAGCCTGGGAAATATGCACCAATCGGGAATGCAAGTGCTCCTATAAGGTCACCAAGTCCTCCAACTATCCCCGCAAGAACAGGTCCAAATACATAAGCTGCAATAAGCACTGGAACAAATGTGAATCCTATCTTTGTGTGCCAAGCATTGATTGAAAGGAATCTTGAAAGAATGATGTGGCATGCTACAAGAATAGCACAGATGACCAGTTCTGATGTTTTAAATTTTCTTTTCATGTCTATCTCCTTGTTGTCTTAAAAAAGGGATTATCCAGCCTCCAACTGCATTTCCCATTGTATTGATAAGTAAAAATAATAAGGCTTTTCCACTCCACATTCCCGCCATTGAAATATAGTACATATTGGCAATACAGTGCTCAAAACCGCATAAAATGAACACCATGATACCAAGAACAATTGCAAGATACTTTCCTACCTCATGTGGATTGTTTCTGTATCCGTCAACACCGATATATATCATCATGTTGCAGAACATGCCAAGGATAAATATGCTTATAAGGGAATCTGAGAGCTTTATGTCTACAATTGTCTGAGCCTTAAGCATCAGGTTTGCAGATAATCTAGTAAAACGAAGAAGTAAAGAAACCATATAGCAGCCGACAAAATTTCCAAGCCAGATAACTATCGTATTTACACCATAAAGCCAGTCATTTTCCCAAACATAACAAACTTTCCCAGTGTAAAGATTGAATCCGTAATTGCATACAGAGTAAAGTCCGATTGAGAACAGGAATGAACCTGCAATTCTGTTATCCAGACTTAAATATACAGTTCCTCCAATTGCAATCATTAGACCTGCAAGTATACTCTTTATGAATATTTTTGTTTCTTCTCTTGCCATGTTCTAAAACCCTTTATATATATCATTAAAAATATTTTCAGCTTTTTCAGTATATGCTTTGAGGTTATTGTCTATGAAGCCGTCTACGACTTCAGCATACGTCCTGTCCTTAAGGCTTTTTGTATTTACCTTGACATTGATAGCTGCGCCTCTTAATGCACCAAGTGCTATTGCAGCACCAGTTGCTGCATCAGAAAGAATAATTTTAGAACCCTTCTTCCCGAATTCTGAAAGAATATCTATTACTTCTAGAGTCACTCTGAAAATCTCAAGCGGTACAGTCATTGCATTCTTCAGACACTCTTCCATCACCTTTTCTCTTGTTGGATCGTCTTTCGGAATTGAATAAGCCTTTGAAAGTGGATAGAAGACTTCTGCGTCTTTATCAATCAGGTCAAGAAGTCTTTTTCTTAATACCTGTGCTCTCTCCATAAGCGAAAACATTTCAGCTTCCACATCTTTGTATTTTTCTTTTCCTACAGTATACTCACCAACCATATCACCAAGAGCAACCGCTACTGCTGAGCACAAAGCTGATGCTCCTCCTCCACCAGGAACAGAAGTCTTTGATGCAAGTTCTGATGTAAACTGATTACATGTTTTTTCTTTAAACATACTCTTTCTCCATTTTATCCTGTACATTTTATCACAATCACATAATACTTTAAAGACAAGATATCAAATAATTATTTTTTCATTGACCGAAAGCTTATTCGCAATTAAAATGTATTCATTACAGACTAAGGAGCATAAAACTATGAGTATGGTAGTAATTGGTACAGTATTTGTAGACATCAAAGGATATCCATATGGAAAATACATTCCAGCAGGACGTAATTCCGGAAAAGTTGAAACAGTTCACGGAGGAGTCTGCAGAAATATTGTAGAAGACATTGCAAATGTAGAATTAAGACCAACCTTTATTTCTACAGTTGAAGACACTGCTACAGGTGAAGACGTATTAAAGAAACTTAACAGCCACAAGGTAAATACAAAGTACATCAGAAAAGCACCTGACAGTATGGGTACCTGGCTTGCAGTATTTGATCATACCGGTGATGTTGTTGCCTCAATTTCAAAAAGATTTGATACAAGCGCCATATTTGATATTCTTAAAGAACAGGGTGATGAAATCTTCAGAGAAGCTGACAGCATTCTTTTTGAAATAGATATGGAACCAGAAATGGTAAGCTATATCTTCAACCTTGCTGAGAAATACAGCAAACCCGTATATGCTGTTGTAAGCAATATGTCAATTGCTGTGGAAAGACGTGACTTCCTTCTCAGAACCGACTGTTTCGTATGCAACATTCAGGAAGCAGGTATCCTCTTCTCTGAAAACTACAGCAAATGCTCAGTTGATGAAATGGTTCAGATTGCAAAAGACAAGGTTGAGAATGCAAAAATTAGGGCTATGGTAATCACTATGGGTTCAAAAGGCGCTGTATATGCAAGCAGCACTGGAGAATATGGTTTCTGCCCAGCACTGAAAGTAAGCGTGCAGGATACAACAGGTGCAGGAGATGCCTTCTTTGCTGGTGTATCCATCGGTCTCACCTACGGAAAGACTTTAAGGGAAGCATGTGAAATCGGAACAAAGCTTGCAGCAGCAGTAATCATTACTACTGACAATGTATGTCCAAGATTTCTTCCTTCAGAATTCGGAATCGATGTAGAAATTGAATAGATATAAAACAGGGTGTGGAAATAAATCCACACCCTTTTCTTATTCGTATGCAATTTCTAAAAGTTGCTCAAGGTCTTCTCCACAGCCACCACATTTATTGCCCGTGTTCATCATATTTCTTAGTGCTCATCTTCGCATATTCTTC